>NZ_JTLF01000350.1:0-36281 GCF_000798855.1 Enterobacter sp. ZOR0014
AGCGCTATGCGCTCCGTTTTTTATGGGCAAGAAACCATTACACGCGTTTGAAAATCAGCGAGCCATTGGTACCGCCGAAGCCGAAGGAGTTACACAGGGTGTACTCCATACCGCTAACCTGACGCGCTTCGTGAGGCACGAAGTCCAGATCGCAACCTTCATCCGGGTTATCCAGGTTGATGGTTGGTGGAACCGCCTGATCGCGCAGCGCAAGGATAGAGTAGATTGACTCTACTGCACCCGCCGCACCCAACAGGTGACCGGTCATGGATTTTGTGGAGCTGACCAGTACGCGGCTGGCAGACTCGCCGAAGATAGACTTAACAGCCTGAGCTTCCGCTTTGTCGCCTGCAGGTGTAGAGGTACCGTGCGCGTTAACGTAGCCAATCTGAGCTGGCGTAATGCCCGCATCACGGATCGCGTTTTCCATTGCCAGCGCAGCACCTGCGCCATTCTCCGGAGGAGACGTCATGTGATAAGCATCGCTACTCATACCAAAGCCAACGACTTCAGCATAAATTTTCGCGCCGCGTTTTTTCGCGTGTTCGTACTCTTCCAGCACGAGCATGCCCGCACCGTCACCCAGTACGAAACCGTCACGGTCTTTATCCCACGGACGGCTTGCCGCCTGAGGATTATCGTTACGGGTAGAGAGCGCACGCGCTGCACCAAAACCACCGACACCCAGAGGGGTACTGGCTTTTTCTGCACCACCCGCAACCATAGCATCTGCATCGCCGTACGCAATCATGCGCGCGGCCTGGCCGATGTTATGTACGCCAGACGTACAAGCAGTCGCGATTGAAATGCTTGGACCACGCAGGCCAAACATGATGGTCAGGTGACCCGCCACCATATTAACAATCGTGGACGGAACGAAGAACGGGCTGATTTTACGCGGGCCGCCATTCATCAGGGATGTATGGTTTTCCTCGATCAGGCCAAGACCGCCAATCCCGGAGCCGATAGCGGCACCGATACGGGTTGCGTTCTCTTCCGTAATTTCAAGGCCAGAATCCTGCATGGCCTGAACGCCAGCGACAATTCCATATTGAATGAAGGCATCCATCTTGCGCTGTTCTTTGCGCGAGATGATCTCTTCACAGTTAAAATCCTTTACTAAGCCAGCAAATTTCGTTGCATAGGCGCTAGTATCGAAATGGTCGATTAGGCTGATGCCGCTCTGACCGGCAAGGAGAGCTTTCCAGGTGGACTCTACGGTATTGCCGACAGGAGACAACATGCCAAGTCCGGTCACAACTACACGACGCTTAGACACGTTTGTCCTCCAGGGAGGGATAAAAAAAGAGATTCGTGGGACTAAAAAAGATAAAACTCAGGCGGTCGAATGACCGCCTGGAGATGTTCACTTACGCCTGGTGGCCGTTGATGTAATCAATGGCAGCCTGAACGGTGGTGATCTTCTCAGCTTCTTCGTCCGGAATCTCAGTATCAAACTCTTCTTCCAGAGCCATTACCAGCTCAACGGTGTCAAGAGAATCTGCGCCCAGGTCTTCAACGAAGGAAGCGGAGTTCACAACTTCTTCCTGCTTAACGCCCAGCTGTTCGCCGATAATTTTCTTAACGCGTTCTTCGATAGTGCTCATACTCTTAAATTTCCTATCAAAACTCGCTTTCGCGATGGTTTTCGTAGTGTATAAAATGTTGAAAAATTTGCAACTAAATCCCGGCAGGTCTTACCACGATTTTACGTTATTTTGAGGCCATTTGCCCTAATAACGCAAATATTTTCGATCGTGATTAAACCATGTACATCCCGCCGTTGACGTGGAGGGTTTCACCAGTGATGTAACCCGCTTCGTCAGAGGCTAAAAATGCAACCGCACTGGCGATTTCTTTAGGGTCGCCAAGACGACCCGCCGGAACTGCTGCCAGTGTACCCGCACGCTGCTCATCGGTCAGCGCACGCGTCATGTCCGTTTCAATAAAGCCCGGAGCAACAACGTTTACAGTAATCCCGCGGGACGCGACTTCACGCGCCAGCGACTTACTGAAACCAATCAGACCCGCTTTCGCCGCAGCGTAGTTAGCCTGACCAGCATTTCCCATGGTACCAACCACAGAACCAACAGTGATAATACGACCATGACGCTTTTTCATCATAGCGCGCATTACCGCTTTTGACAGACGGAATACAGATGACAGGTTGGTTTCGATAATATCGTTCCACTCATCATCTTTCATTCGCATCAGAAGGTTGTCGCGAGTGATCCCGGCATTGTTTACCAGAATATCCACTTCGCCAAACTCTGCACGAATATTTTCCAGAACAGATTCGATAGATGCAGGTTCGGTCACATTCAGTACCAGACCTTTACCGTTTACACCCAGATATTCGCTGATGGCCTGAGCGCCATTCTCGCTGGTTGCTGTACCAATCACTTTCGCGCCGCGCGCAACCAGTGTTTCAGCAATTGCGCGCCCGATACCACGGCTTGCGCCAGTGACCAGGGCAATTTTTCCTTCAAAACTCATGGTATTCCTCTTTTATTGCGAGAGTGCCGCTGACATCGCTTCCGGCTCGTTAATCGCGGACGCTGTCAGGGTGTCAACAATACGTTTTGTCAGACCGGTGAGGACCTTACCTGGGCCGACTTCATACAGTTGCTCAACGCCCTGAGCGGCCATAAACTCAACGGTTTTGGTCCACTGTACCGGGCTGTAGAGCTGGCGAACCAGCGCGTCGCGGATGGCTTCCGGCGCGGTTTCGCATTTCACATCGACGTTGTTCACAACGGAAATCGTCGGTGCGTTAAAGGTGATTTTTTCCAGCTCAGCCGCCAGTTTCTCGGCAGCGGGCTTCATCAGTGCACAGTGAGACGGCACGCTCACCGGCAGCGGCAGTGCACGTTTCGCGCCTGCAGCTTTACAGGCAGCACCGGCACGTTCAACCGCTTCTTTATGACCGGCGATAACAACCTGGCCTGGCGAGTTGAAGTTAACCGGAGAAACCACCTGACCTTCAGCAGAATCTTCACACGCTTTTGCAATCGCGGAATCATCCAGGCCGATAATGGCAGACATGCCCCCCGTGCCTTCCGGCACCGCTTCCTGCATGAATTTACCGCGCAGTTCCACCAGACGCACCGCGTCAGCAAACGCGATCACACCGGCGCAGACCAGCGCAGAGTATTCTCCCAGGCTATGACCCGCGAGCAGCGCGGGGGCTTTACCACCCTGCTGCTGCCAGACGCGCCACAGTGCAACGGAGGCGGTCAGCAATGCTGGCTGGGTCTGCCAGGTTTTGTTCAGCTCTTCGGCCGGACCCTGTTGAGTCAGCGCCCACAGATCATAACCCAGCGCGTCAGAAGCTTCACGAAAAGTCTCTTCAATGACCGGGTAGTTTGCTGCCATTTCAGACAACATCCCAACGGTTTGAGAACCCTGGCCCGGGAACACAAAAGCAAATTGCGTCATTTTTTTATTCCTTATCCTAGAAACGAACCAGCGCGGAACCCCAGGTGAACCCGCCACCGAAGGCTTCAAGCAAGACCAACTGGCCCCGTTTGATTCGTCCGTCGCGTACCGCTTCATCAAATGCGCACGGTACTGACGCCGCAGAGGTGTTGCCGTGACGGTCCAGCGTCACCACAACGTTATCCATCGACATGCCCAGCTTTTTAGCGGTCGCGCTGATGATACGCAGGTTCGCCTGATGCGGTACCAGCCAGTCGAGTGCGGTACGTTCAAGGTTGTTCGCTTCCAGCGTCTCATCGAC
Organism: Enterobacter sp. ZOR0014; assembly: GCF_000798855.1. Taxonomy (NCBI): domain Bacteria; kingdom Pseudomonadati; phylum Pseudomonadota; class Gammaproteobacteria; order Enterobacterales; family Enterobacteriaceae; genus Enterobacter; species Enterobacter sp. ZOR0014. The sequence continues at coordinate 3,740 of NZ_JTLF01000350.1, forward strand.
AATGTGCGCAAGCTCAGTCACCGCCACCTTGAACACCTCATTACCCGCCATGGTCAGGTAAATAGCGTTATCCGGATTAACGCGATCGGCGTTAGGCAGCGTTAACAGTTCACCGTAGCGACCATCGGCATGCAAATGCGTAGAGATGATACCCGGCTCTTCGGACTGCCCCAGCAGCACCGCGCCTGCACCATCACCAAAAATAATGATCGTCCCGCGATCGGTTGGATCGCAGGTACGCGCCAGTACGTCAGCACCGATCACCAGCGCATATTTGACGGAACCCGATTTAACATACTGATCGGCAATGCTCAGCGCATAGGTAAAGCCTGCACACGCGGCGGCAACGTCAAACGCCGGGCAGCCTTTAATACCGAGCATGTTTTGCACCTGGCACGCTGCGCTAGGGAAAGCATGCGTGGCAGACGTCGTAGCGACCACGATCAAGCCAATCTGTTCTTTATCAATGCCCGCCATTTCGATAGCACGCTGTGCGGCTTCGTAACCCATGGTGGACACGGTTTCGTCTGGCGCGGCGATACGACGTTCACGGATACCTGTGCGCGTGACAATCCACTCGTCAGACGTATCTACCATTTTTTCCAGATCGGCGTTGGTACGCACTTGTTTTGGCAGGTAGCTGCCGGTACCTAAAATCTTCGTATACATGTACGCTCAGTCACTTTTAGCTAATACAGATTCCAGGCGAGCGGCAATCCGCTGAGGGACTTGTCGCTGCACCGCCTGCACTGCCTGTTCAATGGCGACAGAAAATGCTCGCTGATTGGCGGCTCCGTGACTCTTAATCACAATGCCGCGCAATCCTAACAGACAGGCGCCATTATACTGGTCGGGGTTGAGGTGACTGAATCGCCGCGTCAGGCTTTTTTGTAACCAACGCTTCAATAAAATCAGCCACCAGGCACTTTTTTTGCCCTCTCCCTGAGATTTCAGCAGAGAAAGGAACATGCGCACGACCCCTTCCATGGTCTTCAACGTGACGTTCCCGGTGAAGCCATCGCACACCAGAACGTCCGTTTTCCCCGTCAGCAACTCATTGGCTTCGAGATAACCAATATAGTTGATGGAGGGAACCTGTTTGAGCATTTCAGCAGCTTCGCGAATGCTGTCCAGGCCTTTGGTCTCTTCTTCACCAATATTTAATAACGCCACGCGGGGATTCTTAATCCCGACCACGTCTTCTGCCAGCACCGATCCCATCACGGCGAACTGAGCCAGCATGGTACTATCACAATCCACGTTAGCACCGAGATCCAGCACCACCGTTTTGCCCTTTTGTTGATGCGGTAATACCGTCACCAGCGCCGGGCGCTCAATGCCCTCAATCGGCTTGAGCAATAATTTCGACAGCCCCATCAGCGCGCCGGTATTTCCCGCACTGACGCAAGCCTGCGCTCGCCCTTCTTTCACCAGCTCCAGCGCGATCCGCATTGAGCTCCCACGGCTGTTGCGAATCGCCTGCGAAGGCCGGGCATCACTGGCAATAACTGACTGCGCAGGAATAATCTGCAGACGTGAACGTTGTTCAAAGTCAGCTTTTGCAAGTAATGGCGTGATTGTGTCGGGATTGCCGACTAAAAGAAGTGTGAGTTGCGAATTAGAATTCAGTGCCTGCAATGCTGCAGGCACTGTCACGGAAGGGCCAAAATCTCCCCCCATGACATCTAACGCCAGGGTTAGACGTGTCAAGGTATCGTCGCAGCCTGGTTCGGTAACTTCCCCGTTTGCACGGGGAAATCCTCACTAAGCCTAATCACGCTGACGCGTGATTACTTAGTGATAACCTTGCGGCCGCGGTAGAAACCGTCAGCGGTGATGTGGTGACGCAGGTGTTTCTCACCAGAAGTCTTGTCTACAGACAGGCTGGTAACTGCAGTCAGCGCGTCATGGGAACGACGCATGCCACGTTTGGAACGGGTTGGTTTATTCTGTTGTACGGCCATGGACCTTACTCCTCAATTACTTACGCTTTAAGCTGGCTAATACGGCAAATGGGTTTGGTTTTTGCGCTTCATCAGGCAATTCCCCAAAGACCATGTCCGCCTCGGACACTTCACAGTGTTCAGAATCATGCACCGGAACCACTGGCAAGGTGAGGATGATTTCATCTTCAACCAGAGCCAGAAGATCGATTTCACCGAATTCGTTAACCTCAATCGGCTCATACGCTTCCGGGAGTGCTTCAGCCTGTTCGTCAGAACGAACCGGACTAAAACAATACGTTGTGTGAACATGCTGTACAAACGGTTTCCCGCAACGCTGACACTCGAGGGTTACCGTCACCTTTGCATCACCGGTTAAAACGGCGAGACGCTGGTTGTCGATAGCGAACGACATGGAGCATTCTACATCACTGTCCACACTGACTACGGATTCGGCAATACGCTCAGCCTGATCGGAAGTATAAATACCTTCGTAATCGAGGCGTTTTTGAGCCGTACGAACCGGATCAAGAGTCAGGGGTAATTTTACCTTTTGCATAGGGCGCGCATATTAACTTTGTAACGTCATAGAGTCAAAGAAAAAGGCAACCAGAGCTGCCTTTTGCCAATTATTCGCACACATTGCGGCCTGTAGTTTAAAATGGCTGGCATCGATACGCTATATCTGGTGATAAAAATATGCCAAATCTCGTCCTTGCCTCCACTTCTCCTTACCGCCGAATGTTGCTGGAAAAGCTAGGGATCCCGTTTGAATGCGCCGCACCGGATGTTGATGAAACGCCACAGCCAGGTGAATCACCACGACATCTGGTGAGCCGTCTCGCTAAGGAGAAGGCGCAGTCGCTCGCCGCGCCCTATCCTTCACACTTGATTATAGGCTCCGATCAGGTTTGTGTGCTGGACGGAGAAATAACAGGTAAACCGCACACTGAAGAGAACGCGTTCAAACAGCTTATGCAGGCGCGTGGCAACATTGTGACCTTTTATACGGGTCTGGCGCTCTATAACTCCGCCTCTGGTCATCTGCAAACGGAGTGTGAGCCTTTTGACGTGCACTTCCGCCATCTCAGCGAGCAGGAGATCATGGATTATGTACGCCGGGAGCGTCCGCTGAACTGTGCGGGAAGTTTTAAAAGTGAAGGATTGGGGATTGCGCTATTCGACAAGTTGGACGGACGCGATCCGAATACGCTGGTGGGGTTACCGTTGATAGCGCTGTGCCAGATGTTGCGCAGAGAAGCGTGTAATCCGCTGACCCTGTGACGTTTGCCCAGCGGCGCTTCGCTTGCATGGGCCTACAGGTTTCGTAGGCCGGGTAAGCGCAGCGCCACCCGGCACATAATCAGCTGCGCAAAACCTTCAGGCAGCGTTTCAACTGCTCATCCAGCGGCGCTTCAATACGAATGACTTCCCCGGTATTCGGATGGGTAAACTTCAGCGCAGCCGCATGCAGGAACAGACGAGACAAGCCGGTTCCCGCCAGCTGCTTATCAAATTCGCGATCGCCATAGCGGTCATCAAACGCAATCGGATGGCCCGCAAACTGCGTATGCACGCGAATCTGATGGGTACGCCCCGTCACCGGGCTGCAGCGTACCAGCGTGGCAAACTCATAGCGCTCTTCAACTTTAAAGCGCGTCTCAGACGGTTTCCCTTCCTGGTTTACGCGAACGATGCGCTCACCGCTTTGCAGAATGTTCTTCAGCAACGGCGCCTGCACCACTTTCACATGGGACTGCCACTGACCGCGCACCAGCGCGAGATAATCTTTCTGCATGCCTTTCTCACGCAGTTGCTCATGCAGGGAACGCAGCGCGGAACGCTTTTTCGCCACCAGCAGCACGCCGGAGGTATCGCGGTCAAGACGGTGAACCAGCTCGAGGAAACGGGCTTCCGGACGCAGAGCGCGTAACCCTTCAATCACGCCGAAGCTCAGGCCACTACCGCCGTGGACTGCGGTCCCTGACGGCTTGTTCAGCACCAGAATGTGGTCGTCTTCATACAGGATCACATCACTCAGAGCCGCCACTTTCTGTAATTTAGGTGAAACGGTCTCTTCTTCACGCTCGGCAACGCGCACCGGCGGAATGCGCACTTCATCACCCGCCTCGAGTTTGTACTCGGGCTTCACGCGTTTTTTGTTAACCCGCACCTCGCCCTTACGCAGGATGCGGTAAATCATGCTCTTTGGCACCCCTTTCAGTTGGGTACGCAAAAAGTTGTCGATACGTTGCCCCGCGTCATCATCCGCGATAGCAACCATTTTTACGGCTGGAGTCTCTGTTTTCATGGTTGGCGATTCTAAATATCGTCAGCCATTAGCGCCACTCATTTTTCTATGCTTATATTTACTTTTGTCCGGCCTGCACCCCGTTTCACGCAATCGATTTGGTGGTTATTAAACCAATCACCGTTTTGAAGTGAAGAAACTGTGAGTAACCGGGTGATAATTGGTAAAAGTCATCTTGCTATAACCCGGCGAGCAGTGGAATAATGAAGCCGTTTTCCGTGTTAAATCCTGGTTACGTAAGGATGTTGACGGAATGACCAATTTTGCCTGACCGATCATCCACGCAGCAATGGCGTAAGACGTATTGATCTTTCAGGCAGTTAGCGGGCTGCGGGTTGCAGTACTTCCCGGTATAAGGATTGTTCTCTGGAGAGTTCTACCCAGGCAATTCCCCTGATAATTGCGCTGTGTTTCCGTATGAAATACAGGCAACCGACACTCTGCGCCTCTTAAGCGAGCGACAACCGTGAGGTTGGCGACGTGAACAGACACGAGGCCATCGGTTCATACCCCGGAAAGCGTCACCTTGCCCGCAGCTTTGTCGTCAATGTAAGAATAACGAGTAAGTTACGATGAAAAGAATGTTAATCAACGCAACTCAGCAAGAAGAGTTGCGTGTCGCCCTTGTGGATGGGCAGCGCCTGTACGATCTGGATATCGAAAGTCCTGGACACGAACAGAAAAAAGCGAACATTTACAAAGGTAAAATCACCCGCATTGAACCCAGCCTTGAAGCTGCATTTGTTGATTACGGTGCTGAGCGTCATGGTTTCCTCCCTCTGAAAGAAATCGCCCGCGAATATTTCCCTGCCAACTACAACGCCCATGGCCGCCCAAACATCAAAGATGTTCTGCGTGAAGGTCAGGAAGTTATCGTCCAGATTGATAAAGAAGAGCGTGGCAACAAAGGTGCCGCACTGACGACCTTTATTAGCCTGGCAGGGAGCTATCTGGTGCTGATGCCAAACAACCCGCGTGCGGGTGGCATTTCTCGCCGTATCGAAGGTGATGACCGTACCGAGCTGAAAGAAGCGCTGGCAAGCCTTGAGCTGCCGGATGGCATGGGGCTTATCGTGCGTACCGCAGGCGTGGGCAAATCTGCCGAAGCGCTGCAGTGGGACTTAAGCTTCCGTCTGAAGCACTGGGAAGCCATTCAGAAAGCAGCCGAAAGTCGCCCTGCTCCGTTCCTGATCCACCAGGAAAGCAACGTTATCGTGCGTGCCTTCCGTGACTACCTGCGTCAGGACATCGGTGAGATTCTGATCGACAACCCAAAAGTGCTTGAACTGGCTCGCCAGCACATCGCCGCACTGGGTCGTCCGGATTTCACCAGCAAAATCAAACTGTACACCGGCGAAATCCCGCTGTTCAGCCACTATCAGATTGAATCCCAGATTGAGTCCGCCTTCCAGCGTGAAGTGCGTCTGCCTTCCGGCGGTTCTATCGTTATCGATACCACTGAAGCGCTGACCGCTATCGACATCAACTCCGCGCGTGCTACACGTGGTGGCGATATCGAAGAGACCGCCTACAACACTAACCTCGAAGCCGCTGATGAAATCGCCCGCCAGCTCCGCCTGCGCGATCTGGGTGGTCTGATTGTTATTGACTTCATCGACATGACCCCTGTACGCCACCAGCGTGCGGTTGAAAACCGTCTGCGCGAAGCGGTGCGTCAGGACAGGGCGCGTATCCAGATTAGCCATATCTCACGCTTTGGCCTGCTGGAGATGTCTCGTCAGCGTCTGAGCCCGTCTCTCGGCGAGTCCAGCCATCACGTCTGCCCGCGCTGCTCCGGCACCGGTACCGTGCGTGATAACGAATCTCTGTCCCTCTCCATTCTGCGTCTGATTGAAGAAGAAGCGCTGAAAGAGAACACCAAAGAGGTTCACGCCATTGTGCCGGTGCCCGTTGCCTCTTACCTGCTTAACGAAAAACGTGCAGCGGTAAGTGCTATCGAAGCACGTCAGGGCGGCGTTCGCTGTATCATCGTGCCAAACGACCAGATGCAGACCCCGCACTATCACGTGCTGCGCGTGCGTAAGGGCGAAGAGACGACCACTCTCAGCTACCTGCTGCCGAAGCTGCATGAAGAAGAGATGGCGCTGCCTTCCGATGAGGAACCCGCCGAGCGCAAACTGCCAGAGCAGCCTGCGTTAGCCACCTTCATCATGCCAGAAGCACCGCCAGAAGCGGCCCTGGAAAAACCGGCCACTAAACCTGTCGTGCAGAAACCAGAAGCCGCTGCACCGAAAGCCCAGCCGGCGCAACCGGGTCTGCTGAGCCGCTTCTTCGGCGCGCTGAAAAAGATGTTTGCGGGTGAAGAAGTCCAGCCAGAGCAGCCGAAAGAAGAACCAAAAGCGGCTAAACCTGAGCGTCAGCAGGATCGTCGTAAACGTCAGAACAACCGCCGCGATCGTAATGACCGCAACGACCGTAACGATCGTAATGACCGTCGTGACAACCGTTCAGACAACAGCGAAGGCCGTGAGCAACGCGAAGACAACCGTCGCAACCGTCGCGAGAAACAACAGCAGAACGTTGAAGATCGTGAAATTCGCCAGCAGGCGGGCGATGAGTCTGAGAAGGGCAAACAGCGTGACGACCAGCAGCCACGTCGCGAACGTAGCCGTCGTCGTAACGACGAGAAACGTCAGGCGCAGCAGGAAGTCAAAAATCTGAACCGCGAAGAGCCTGTAGAGCAGCAGGACAGCGAGCAGGAAGAACGTACTCAGGTTATGCCACGTCGTAAGCAGCGCCAGCTGACGCAGAAAGTGCGCATTGGTGCTCCTCAGGCAGAAGAAACCGCAGCTGTAGCGGCTGAAGTACCGGAAGCCGCAACGGGTACGCAGATTGCAAAAGTTGATCTGCCAGCCGTTGTGGAAAATCACGTTGAGCAGGATGAGAATGGGGAAAACCGTGACAACGCAGGCATGCCGCGCCGTTCACGTCGCTCTCCGCGTCATCTGCGCGTCAGCGGCCAGCGTCGTCGTCGTTACCGTGACGAGCGTTACCCGACTCAGTCTCCAATGCCGTTGACCGTCGCGTGCGCGTCACCTGAAATGGCATCCGGCAAAGTCTGGATCCGTTACCCGGTTGCTCGCCCGGAGCAGGCTGTTGAAGAACAGGCTGTAACCGAAGAGGTGATTGCACCTGTCGCCGCGGTTGAAGAGGTCGTGACTGAAGCCGCAACCGTGGTTGAGCCTCAGGCTGTTGAAACAGCAGAACCTCAGGCTGTAGAAGTCGAAACCACGCACCCTGAAGTGATTGCCGCGCCGGTTGAAGCCGCTCCACAGCTGATTGCTGAAGAAGATGTCGTGGTCGCTAAGGACGTCGCTGAAGAGGCTGAACCTGTAGCCGCAGTGGAAGAGACCGCTGAAGCCATCGTCGAAACCACCGCTGAAGACGTTGTTCAGGACGTTGAGATTCAGGTTGAACCGGTTGTCGAAGACGTGAAAGCGCCTGAAGTGGAGCCAGAGCCGGTTAAGATTGTCGCCGCGCCTGCGCCAGTTCACGTTGCAACAGCGCCGATGACACGTGCTCCGGCTCCGGATTATGTGCCTGAAGCACCGCGTCACAGCGACTGGGTTCGCCCGGAATTCAACTTCGAAGGTAAAGGTGCAGCCGGTGGTCACAGTGCTACGCACAAGGCTACTGCACCAGCCACCCGTCCGCAGTCTGTTGAATAACGGACGCTAGCGCTGAAAGCCGACCTTCGGGTCGGCTTTTTTATGGCTGCTGCACGGGCTTTCTCATTCCCGTTACCTCCGGCATGACCTGCCGCATCAACTCCAGAAAACGCCGCAAACGCGCAGGATAATAACGAGACCAGGGATAAACCAGATGCACCGGTAATGCCGCCGGTTGCCACTCTGGCAGCACATGCACCAGCCGCCCTTCCCGAATATCGTCATGTACCGTCCAGCTTGACACTACCGCCACACCCAGCCCGGTGAGTGCCATTTTACGTGCAACATACAGGCTGTCAGTGCTGAGGCGCGGAGTAATGTCAATTCGCGCGGTGGCTGACGAAGCATCATGAAAAAGCTCTACATGACGCTGGTAGAAAGAGTTAATGGCAATCCACGGAAACGGATGCAAATCCTCAGGCGTGTTAACCGCCGGGAAACGGGCCAGTAATGCCGGAGATGCCACCACCGAGCGCGGCACTTCCGCCAGCAGCACGGATACGGTCGCCGGATCGACTTCTGCCCCCACCCGAATAGCACAATCAAGGTTGTCACCGAGAAAATCAGCCGACCGATCGTTGAGCAACCATTCAATGGAAAGCTGCGGATAACGCTGCAAAAACTCGGTTAACGGTTGCAGGAGTTGATCCTGACCAAACGCGTGCGGTGCCCGCACCCTCAGCACACCTACCGGTTCATCTTCCGTCTGCCCCACCTCATCTTCCAGTGCCAGCCAGCTGTCAATCACCCGACGAGCGTGCTGATAGCAGCGTTCACCGTCATCCGTCAGCCGCGTCGTATGGGTGGTGCGCAACATCAGGCGTACGCCCAGCATCGTCTCAAGCGATTGCAGCCGTCGACTCACCGTGGCCTGGGTTGTTGCCAGCTGGCGTGCCGCAGCAGAGAGTGAACCAGCCTCAACAATACGGACAAACGTTCGCATTAACTCCACCCTGTCTATACGCTCAACTCTTTTCATTGTCTTTCCACTTATACGTTCAACGTATAAGCGTTTTACCACCGGGCCCGCTACCGTCGCAAGGCGTCCTGGTAAAAAATAGCCGTACACCATGAATGAGGAATGTCTTATGAACACAACCACTGCCGCCCATGCCGTAAGCCGCTGGGTCATTTTAATGCTGGCACTCGGGGCTGGCTTTAGCGTGGCATCTATCTATTATGCCCAGCCTCTGCTGCCCCTGATGGGCGCAGACCTTCACCTGAGTATCGAAGGAATGGGCATGGTCCCGACGCTCACCCAGGCCGGTTATGCCTTAGGGATCCTGTTCCTGTTACCGCTCGGTGACCGCCACGACCGCAGGACGTTAATACTGATAAAAAGTGCTGCGCTGGCGCTGTTTCTTCTTGGCTGTAGTCTGACCGGACAGATCCACTCCCTGCTGCTGACGAGTCTGCTCATCGGCATGGCCGCCACCATGGCGCAGGATATTGTCCCGGCAGCGGCTATTCTTGCGCCGGAAGGTAAACAGGGGAAAACCGTGGGTACGGTGATGACCGGTCTGCTGCTGGGGATTTTGCTCTCCCGAACCGTCAGCGGTGTCGTGGGCGAAGCGTTCGGCTGGCGCGTGATGTATCAGCTGGCTGCGGCAAGCATTGCATTTATCGGCGTGGTGATGTGGGCGGTACTTCCTCGTTTTGCCATTCACTCCACGCTGAGCTATCCCGCGCTTATGCGCTCAATGGCGCATTTGTGGCGTCGTTACCCCGCTCTGCGCCGTGCGGCGCTGGCTCAGGGTTTTCTGTCGATTGCCTTTAGTGCCTTCTGGTCTACGCTGGCGGTCATGCTGCTGGAACGCTATCACCTCGGGAGTGCAGTCGCGGGTGGTTTTGGTATCGCCGGTGCGGCCGGTGCGTTAGCCGCGCCGCTGGCGGGTGGTCTGGCAGACAAACTGGGTGCCGGGAAAGTCACGCAGCTCGGTGCAATCCTCGTGACCATCTCGTTTGCCCTGATGTTCCTGATGCCCGCGCTGGGGGTGCACGGACAGCTGGTTCTGATTGCCCTCTGTGCCGTCGGGTTCGATCTGGGTCTGCAGTCCAGCCTGGTTGCACACCAGAATCTGGTCTATAGCCTTGAACCGCAGGCGCGCGGTCGTCTTAACGCCCTGCTCTTTACCGTGATCTTTATCGGCATGGCATTGGGCTCCGCATTAGGCAGCAATATTTATACGCTGGCGGGCTGGACGGGCGTGGTTGCTCTGGCAACGGTATGCGGCATCATTGCGCTGGCAATCCGTCTGGTTGAAAGCGCCCGCCTCGCCTCAGCGCCGGCGGAAATGGCATAAAAAAAATGCCCAATCCAGACGGATTGGGCAGCAAAACATGCCCAGTTTCAAGACATGTTCTAAGAGGTCAAGATGTTATTTGTTCAGCTGGAACAGAGACATGCCCTGCATATCGCTAAACGCTTTATACGAGGCCTGCAAGGCCGCCTGCTGCATGGTGTAGGATGAAATTACCGAGTTCCAGTCCACGTCAACCAGGTCACTCATCTGTTGGGTCTGGCCCAGAGCTCGGTCTTCACCCAGAGAATCCAGCTTCCCTAGCTCATCCAGCTTAATGCCGAGATCGGCGCGCACGGTCAGAACGTTGTTGAGAGAGTTGCTCAGGCCACGGTTGGCTTTATCAATAGCCGCAGTAAACGCCTCGGCTTTCGTTTCGTCATCACCAATCGGCGTATTCAGCGCCCCGATAGCAGTGTCGAGGATCTTGAACAAATTCGTTTCCTGCGTACTCCCCGCCGGCTCTGGTTTTGCATTGCTGGTGAAGCTGTCGAAAACTTCTGCGCCCGTATGGCTTATTTGCATCGTGCGCGCGGAGTCAACCTGCTGGCTGATTGGCGTCCCGCCGCCCTTATAGTCACCCGTAGTCTGGTCAAAAGCCGCCGCTTCGGTTTTGTATCCTGAAAAGATATAGCGACCGTTACCGTCCGTGCTGTTAGCCAGGTTCATTAGCTGATCGCGAATACCTTGCAGGTTCGTTGCCAGCGAAGCGCGGTCATCATCACTTAACGTGCCGTTGCCCGCATTGACAATCTTTTCCTGAGCAGCCTGGATAGCGGTTGTCACTTGCGATAACACGTTCTCTTCCAGCGAAACTTTTGTCGTAGCGAAGGAGCGCGCCAGCGCATACTGGCTGTTTTGTGTTTGAGCCTGAGAGAGCACAACGGCCTGCGAGGCGGCAATCGGGTCGTCAGAAGGACGGTTGACGCGCTTACCCGTAGACATCTGCTCGCCGTAGCTTAGCCAGAGGCTTTGGGAGTTCGTCACGCCGCGCATGCTTTGCTCATACATCATTTGAGTACTAATACGCATTTTTTATGCCTCAGCCTTAGCGGATATTGATCAATGCATCAAACAGCGTACTCGCCGTTTGAAGCACCTGCGCATTCGCCAGATAGTACTGCTGATAGCGCTGGAGGTTGCCATATTCTTCATCCAGGTTAACCCCGGAGATTGACTGCTGTTGTTTGGTAAGCTGCGTCACCACGTTAACTTTGGTTTCACTGCTGGTTTTCAGCGACGCCGTGGTGCTACCCACCGTACTGACCAGTGAGGCATAAGCATCGTTAAAGGTTTTATTCCCACCCACCAGCCTGGCGCTCTGCAAATCCAGGAGCTTTTGGCCATTGGTATTGTCGCTTGCTCCGCTTCCATTCGCTGAAGCCATCGCCAGTTTGGACTCGTCGCTGATCGTAACGTCCATATTGATGATAACGTCATTCACCGGTTTGACGATGAAACTGTCTTTAGTATTGGCTGAGCCACTAATATTGACGTTGAGACCATCAAACGACAGATTACCACTGGTATCAGGCTGGGCCGTGAAGCTGGTGTTGTCTGAAAGACGCGTGATTGTCCAGTCAGTACCGTTGTACTCAACTTTATAGTTTGTCGCCTGGACCTTAGTACTGTCCGTCATCGTGGCCGTAACAGACGCACTTCCGGTATTTTTGCCATTACTCAGTACCGCCGGAGATCCAAAGTCGAACAGTTTACCGCCTGGGTCCCCGTTTGCATCAAAGCCAGCCTGATGCTGGGTATTCATGGCATCAGCAAACGCCAGCGCCATCTGGTTAAGCGTATTTCGCGCCTGATCCAGATCCTGAGAACGAAACGTTAACAGCCCCCCAAGCGACCCCGTGGTGATCTGTTTTTCCTTGATCTCCACGCTACCCGCTACGGCATCCACATAAGCAATGGTTGTACGCGCAGGATCCGCGCTGGATTTCACCGCCGCCAGCTGGCTTGCGTTGCTGCCCTGTACCAGGCTATAGCCGTTGGCGATAGAGATGTTGTAGGTGCCACTGTCCTGTATGGTGACGTCAACACCGACAATCTTATTCAGTTCACTCACCAGCTGATCGCGCTGGTCGAGCAGTTCGTTAGGCGATGCACCCGCGCCAACACCGGTGAGACGGGAAATCTGATCGTTCAGATTGGCAATCTGCTTCGCATAGTTATTGATCTGATCGACGCTGGTAGAAATCGCCGTATTAACCTGTGAATCCTGGTCACGGAGATACTGATCGTTCGTTTTGAACTGATTCACCAGACCGTCCGCTTTACCCAGCACCGTTTGACGTGCAGCCGGGTCTTCGGCGTTGCTCACCAGCGTTTGCAGACTCTTGAAGAAATCCTGCAGGGTGGTGGAAAGCGAGTTCGTGGTATCGGAGAGCACATCGTCAATTTTTGACATCTGCTGATAGCGCGTCGTCAGGCCGCTGCTCTGGGTCTGCGCGGCGCGCAGCTGGTTGGTGATGAAAGCGTCATACTCACGCTGGACACCGGAGACATACACCCCGTTACCCACCCAGCCACCGCCGGTCAGCGTGCTGTTAGAGGCACCCAGTACCGTGGTCTGGCGGGTGTAACCTGCCACGTTATAGCTTGAAATATTATTACTGACGGTATTGAGTGCCGACTGCGCGGCACTGAGGCCACTCATGGCGCTGTTAATCAAACTGGACATGGGGGTTCCTTTTATACGTTCAGACACGAGTCCTGATGAAGGTTATCGGCAACCTCCACCGGGACTTGAGAACTTTCAGAACAGATTTTCAATATCTGTGCTATAGGCTTTACTGACCTTCTCGCCCATGGATTTCAGCTGCTGGATCATGCTGGTAAGCTTACGAGCGTAGTTCGGGTCGGTCGCGTAGCCTGCGTTTTGCAAAGCCTGAGCGCCCTGCTCCGCCGTCGCCGCCTGCGTAACGGCGGTATAACGTGGATTTCGGCTCAGCAGACCGACATAGTCGGACAATGCTTCCAGATAGGAGCTGTAAACACGGAATTTCGCTTTCACCTTCACCGCCGCACCGTTCTCGTATTCGGTGGTGGTGATCTCCGTTGTCGGTCCCTTCCAGCTGGAGGTGGCCTTCACACCGAAGATGTTAAAGCTCGGGTCGCCGTTTTCCTTACGGATCTGGCGCTGTCCCCACCCGGATTCCAGCGCGGCCTGAGCCAGAATCAGATGGTGTGGCACACCGCTCTGCTCACTGGCAAGACGGGCCGGCAGCGAAAGCTGCGCCAGAAAGTCTTTGCTGTCACCGGAGAGCGGCTCGTCGCTGCTCACCGTCGCCTTCGGTATCGCTTTACGCACCATTTGCGTCAGGGCCTGGTTCTGATAGCTGGTCACCGTTTGCAGGTCAAACTTCATCGGTACCTGCTGCGGCTCATCTTTCGGCTGAATCCCCTGCGCGGCTTCGGTCTGTTTGACTATCATGTCAGCCAGACCGAGGCCTTTACCGGCGGTCATCTCCTGCGCAATCTGCTGGTCATACATGCTGGTGTAAAGACGCGTTGAATCGCTGCTGAACATCCCGTCTTTCGGCAGGGTTTCACGCATGCTTTTCAGCATCATCTGTACAAACATCCCTTCCACCTGGCGGGCGACCGGGCGGATATTCGCCGCCGGGTCTTTACCTGCTTTGGTTTTCAGTTCGTTGAGCGACTGGGTATCCCAGGCGGCACTGGTCAACAGTTTGCTATCGGTCAGCATCAGATGATTTCCAGTTTGGCGCGCAGACAGCCTGCACTTTGCATGGACTGCAGAATGGACATCAGATCCATCGGCGTGGCACCCAGCGCATTCAGAGCACGCACGACGCTGTTCAGGTTGGCGCTGGAACGTACGCTCTGCAGAGAACCACCGCTCTGACGTAAATCAATCTGCGTTTGTGGCGTCACCACCGTCTGGCCGCCACCAAATGGGGTATCCGGCTGGCTGACGTTGGCAGAACGGTTAACCGTCACGGAGAGGTTACCCTGCGCCACGGCGCAGCTATCCAGCGAGACTTCCCGGTTCATCACCACGGAGCCCGTACGGGAGTTGATGATCACTTTGGCATCCTGAACAGGGACGTTCACTTCCATATTCTGGATATCGGCCAGCATGCGCACCTGGTTGCTGCTGCCTGTGGAGGTACGGATCTGCACGGTACGGGCATCCAGCGCCGTCGCACTGCCATAGCCGCGGCTGCGGTTGATGGTGTCGGCGATCTGCTGCGCCATGGTGAAATCTTCGTTGTTCAGCTGCAGGTTGATGGTATTCCCGGCGCCGAACTGGGTCGGCAGTTCACGCTCAATGATCGCGCCGTTGGTAATGCGTCCGCCGTTCAGCTGGTTCACCTGCACGCTGCTACCGCCAGCTGAGGCCCCCGCACCGCCGACCAGAATGTTACCCTGCGCCAGGGCATAGACCTGGCTGTCGACGCCTTTCAGCGGCGTCATCAGCAGCGTACCGCCGCGCAGGCTTTTGGCGTTCCCCATAGAGGAGACCACCACATCAATGGTCTGCCCCTGGCGTGCAAACGCCGGGTAAGAGGCCGTGACCATGACCGCAGCCACGTTTTTCAGCTGCATGTTGGTTCCCGCCGGAACGGTAATACCGAGCTGGGAAAGCATGTTGTTCAGGCTCTGCGTCGTGAATGGCGTCTGGGTTGTCTGGTCACCCGTACCGTCCAGCCCCACCACCAGGCCATAGCCAATCAGCGAGTTCTCGCGTACGCCCTGAACGCTGGTGAGATCGCGAATACGGTCAGCCTGGGCAAAGGTAGCCACCAGAACCAGCGCCACGGCGAAGATCGATTTAAACATGGGTCACCTCGCTTACATCGGCGATAAATTAAGGAAGAAGCGCTGCAGCCAACCCATATTTTGCGCTTCATTAATGTAGCCGTTACCGACGTACTCAATGCGCGCATCCGCCACCTGAGTGGACGGAACGGTGTTGGTGCCGCTGATGGTGCGTGGATTCACCACGCCCGAGAAGCGAATGAATTCAGTGCCCTGGTTAATGGCGATCTGTTTTTCACCCACAACGTGTAAGTTGCCGTTAACCAGCACCTGGTCAACCGTGACCGTCAGCGTACCGCTAAAGGTATTGCTGGCGTTCGCGCCACCTTTACCGTTAAAGGTATTGCCGCCGGAAGCCTCAACGTCCGCTCGCGCATTGCCGAAGAGTCCTTGCAGATAACGCGGTACGGTGTCAAAGCCAAAATTGGTTTTGCCATCGCGGCTGGCATTCGCCGACGAGCTCTTGCTCGCGCTGACGTTTTCCTGCAGAACAATGGTCAATGTATCGCCGACGTTACGCGGGCGGCGATCTTCAAACAGCGGCTGATAACCGTAATTAATCGGCTGCGCGGTCTGGAAAATAGAGCCGTTTACCACTGGCGCAGGGCCAGGAACGGGTTGGGCAGTCGTCGCACCCTGGACTAATGGTTTAGACGGGATCCAGGCACACCCGCTGAGGGTGACGGCCAGGACAGTCAGTATCGGATAACGAAACGCCGCGTTTTTTTGCATTGCCTTCATCTTCGAAAACAGGGAGCCGGTGCGGCGTTTACCGCACCGGGCAACACCTTAGAGTTGCGTCAGTTTTTGCAGCATCTGATCGGTCGTCGAGACTGCTTTACTGTTAATTTCATACGCGCGCTGAACCTGGATCATATTCACCAGCTCTTCCGCCACGTTCACGTTGGAGGTTTCTACATACCCCTGATACAGCAAACCCGCACCGTTCAGGCCAGGCGTGCTTTCATTTGGCGTACCGGAGGATTGCGTTTCGGTGTAGAGGTTCTCACCAATGCTTTCCAGACCGGTATCGTTCATGAAGGTGGTCAGGTTGAGCTGTCCGACCTGGACCGGCGCAGCCTGGCCCTGCTGGGTCACGCTGACCACACCGTCGCGGCCGATAGTAATGCTCAGGGCGTTCGCCGGAATGGTGATCGCAGGTTGAACCTGGAAACCGCCCGCCGTCACCAGCTGGCCGTTCTGATCGACCTGGAACGAGCCGTCACGGGTATAGGCAGAAGTACCGTCAGGCAACTGCACCTGGAAGAAGCCCTGACCTTTGATTGCCACGTCTTTACTGTTGTTGGTCTGAGACAGGTTGCCCTGGCTGTGCAGACGCTCGGTGGCCACCGGGCGAACACCGGTACCGATCTGCAGACCTGACGGCAACGTCGTCTGTTCAGAAGACTGCGCGCCCGGCTGACGGATGGTTTGATAAAGCAAATCTTCGAAAACGGCGCGCTGACGCTTGAAACCATTGGTGCTGACGTTTGCCAGGTTGTTGGCAATCACATCCATGTTGGTTTGCTGCGCGTCCAGGCCAGTTTTCGCGATCCATAAAGAACTGATCATAAAGAGTCCTGTTAACTCATAGACAGAAGTTGGTTAGCCTTGCCCGCGTTTTCATCCACGCTGCTGATAATTTTCATCTGCATTTCGAAACGACGGGCGCTGGCGATCATGTCGCTCATGGCGGCTACCGGCTTGACGTTACTGCCTTCCAGAACGCCGGACATCACGCGGATGCTCGGATCGGCCTGTAACGTAGCACCACGGGTAGCCTGAGCAGCCTGGGTCAGACGGAACATCCCGTCGTCACCACGCTGCACCTCTTTGCCTTCCGCTTTTACCAGTTTCAGTCGTCCGACAGGGGCAACGGTATTGGCCGGATCGCCCGGGTTCAACGCGGAGATGGTACCGTCAGCCGCGATGGTCAACTCAGAGCCTTCAGGCACCGTCAGCGGACCCGCTTCCCCCATCACCGGATGACCCTGAATCGTCAACTGGCCGGTTGCACTAACCTGGATATTCCCGTTACGGGTATAGCCTTCGCTGCCATCAGCGGTCTGCACCGCCAGCCAGCCGTCCTGCTGCAGCGCAACGTCCAGCGGGCGTGAGGTGTAATCCATCTGCCCTGGCGTCATATCTGCGCCAGGGGTAGAGGCTGCGACCAGCGTACGGGTCGGCAGGGAAAGACCTTCTACCGGCACCGCGCGCAACGCATTCAGCTGCGCGCGAAAGCCCGGCGTCGAGGCGTTTGCCAGGTTGCTGGCAGTAACGGCCTGCTGGTTGAGCGTCTGACTTGCCGCGCCCATCGCAGTATATATTGCGTGATCCATTGCGCTTTCCTGTTAGCCGCTTAACGCAGGTTAACCAGCGTGTTGAGGATCTGATCCTGGGTCTTGATGGTCTGCGCGTTCGACTGATAGTTACGTTGCGCGACAATCATGTTCACCAGCTCTTTACTCAGATCGACGTTTGAGGCTTCCAGCGCACCGTTGGTCAGCGTACCGAAGTTACCGCTTCCCGCTGTACCCAGCAGCGCCACGCCGGAGGACTGGGTAGCCGACCAGACGTTATCGCCTTCAGACTTCAGGCCTTCGTTGTTGGCGAAGTTTGCCAGCACGATCTGACCCAGCACCTGAGTCTGTTCGTTGGAATAGTTCCCCACCACGGTACCGTCATCGTTGATCTGATAGCTCACCAGATCGCCCGGCTTGAAGCCGTTCTGGCTGGTCGCCACGATATTGTTTGCGCCGGTGTTCTGCTGCATAGAGTTAGCAAAACTCATGGCGAAGGTCGCAGGGGTCGCACCCGGGATGGTCCCGGTCGTCAGGTTGATGTTTCCACCACCGGTCAACGTCCCGTTATTATCGAAGGTCAGCGTGGTGGCCAGTGCCGCCGTGCTGCCTGCCACGCTACCGTCCTGGGCATACACTTTCCAGGAGTTGGCCGGAGTCGCATCTTTGACGTAAAACAGGTTCATGTTGTGCGCATTACCCTGGCTATCAAAGACGGTTACCGTGCCTTTTTTGTTGTAGGTATCCGGGTTAGCCGGATCAAAGGCGGTGGTCGGTGCGGTGTCGGTGGAATTGAGGTTAATCTGCTGGGAAGCCGTGGAGGTGGACTTCGCGGCCATCAGCGTGGTCGGGATATTAATCGCCTGTGGATTCGCACCGGTCTGAACCGTTGATGGCGTGCCGGCAACCGGATAACCGGTTAATTGCATCCCCTGCATGTTCACCAGGTTACGGTTCTCGTCCAGCTTAAACTGGCCGTTACGGCTGTAGAACACCGAGCCGTTTGCATCGACCATACGGAAGAAACCGTTCTGGCTGATGGCAACGTCCAGGCCGCGCCCGGTATTGGTGGTGGTGCCGTCAGTAAAGTCCTGAGTGATACCCGCAACTTTGACGCCCAGACCCACTTTGGAACCGGCAAACATGTCTGCAAAGGAAGCAGAACCGGATTTAAAACCATAGGTCGCGGAGTTGGCGATGTTGTTGCCAATGACATCCAGGTTGGTGGCCGCAGCATTCAGGCCGCTGACCGCTTGAGAAAAGGCCATGACTTACTCCTGATAAGTGTTAAGGCTTAGATAATCTGCCGAACTTCGTCGAGTGTGGTGGTACCTGAGGTACCCAAATCCAGTTTGTTGCCGTCGCCCCCTCTAATCACGCCCTGAACCAGCGCGAACTGCAGCGGCTGTGCCACCAGCTGGGTTGTCCCGTTGCTGGCGCTAATCGCGACTTTGTAGGAGCCATTTGGTGCTTTGGTGCCGTCCGCCAGGCTGCCATCCCAGGTAAAGGTATGAACGCCCGCCTTCAGCTCACCAATGTCGATGGTGCGAACCACAGCGCCGGTCGAGTCGGTGATCGTCGCAGTCACTTTGTCAGCGGCCTGCTGCAATTCAACGCCAAACGGGGTCGTCGTCGTGGTCGAGGTACCGTCTGTGGTGCTGGTGCCGGCAAGAATAGTGGTGCCCGGGATCATTACCCCGTGACCAATCAGGCTGGCCGCCTGCAGAGACTGGCTGCTGTTAATCTGGCCGGAGACGGAACCCAGGGTCGTGTTAAGTTTCTCAATGCCGCTCACGGTACTGATCTGCGCAAGCTGCGTCGTCAGTTCGTTGTTCTGCATTGGGTTCGTGGGATCCTGGTTCTTCAACTGAGCCACCAGCAGCGTCAGAAAGCTGCTCTGCAAATCGGAGGCGTTACTTCCCGTCAGGGAGCTGGAGCTTGTCGAACTTTGGGTGTTATTAACACCCGTGTTCGTGGGATCATTCACATTGACGGCGATGGACATGCGTGTCTCCTTTACTGGCCGAGAGTGAGTGTTTTGAGCATCATGCTCTTCACGGTATTAAGCACTTCGACGTTCGCCTGGTAGCTACGAGAGGCCGACATGGAGTTCACCATCTCACCTACCACATCCACGTTTGGCATCTTCACGTATCCGTTAGCGTCCGCAAGCGGGTTACCGGGCTCATACACCAGCTTGTCCGGCGCCTGGCTCTCTACCACGTCAGACACCTTCACGCCGCCCGTCGCCGCACCGGGCGCCGCATCGACCTGAAAGACGACCTGTTTGGCACGGTAAGGCTGTCCGTCAGGTCCGGTCACGCTGTCGGCGTTCGCCAGGTTACTGGCCGCCACGTTCAGACGTTTGGACTGAGCGGTTAACGCCGAACCGGCGATATCAAAAATGTTCAGCAAGGCCATTTATCAGTTGCCCCCCTGCAGGACGTTCATCATGCCTTTGATTTGTCCGCCGAGTAGGGTCAGGCCCATCTGGTATTTCAGGCTGTTATCGGCGAACTGCGTACGCTCCCGGTCCATATCCACGGTGTTACCGTCGAGTGATGGCTGGTCGGGGATGCGATAAAGTAAATCGGTCGCTGGCGCGGTCATCGCCTGAGCAGGAATATGGCGAGAGGATGTCATGGCAAGTGCAACACCCGTTCCTTCGGCACGTCCACGCTCCATCACCTTTTTGAGTTCACTGGAAAAATCAATATCGCGCGCCTGATACCCGGGCGTATCGGCGTTAGCGATGTTGGCGGCTAAAATCTCCTGCCGCTGGGCGCGTAAATTGAGCGCTTCCTGCTGAAAACGTAACGCGGCGTCGAGTTTATCGAGCATGTCTCCTCCGCTGATGGCAAAATTTCAGTTCACAGCTTAAATCTCACCCGGTCTCCCCTATCGACGGAATAAGCGCAAAATGCGTCGCTATTTATTCCGTTGATGCAAAACCACTGCAGGTAGAATTCAGTCAACTCTGGAAACGGTGGAACTTGCGATGCAAACGTTAAAACGTGGTCTGGTGGCGGCTTTCTTGCTGTTTAGCCCTCTGGTGCAGGCTGAAGGTTTACAGGATCAGTTAACGGCTTTCTTTGCGGAAAAGCTGGCAGGCTTTAGCGATGACGTTACCGTTACCGTACGTACGCCCCCGAATCTGTACCCCACCTGTGAGCAACCGTCATTCAGCGTCACGGGAACCACGAAGCTGTGGGGCAATGTGAACGTGCTGGCTCGCTGCGCCAACGAAAAACGCTATTTACAGGTTGCCGTTCAGGCGACGGGCAATTATGTTGTTGCCGCCGTGCCTATTGCGCGTGGCAGCCTGCTGCAGGCAAACAGCGTGACGTTGAAGCGCGGGCGCCTGGATCAGCTCCCGCCACGGACAATGCTGGAAATGAACCAGGCACAGGATGCCGTCAGCCTGCGCGATGTTGCGCCAGGCCAGCCGATTCAGCTTTCAATGCTGCGCCAGGCATGGCGTGTCAAAGCGGGACAGCAGGTGATGGTTGTGGCCAACGGAGACGGCTTTAGCATCAACAGTGAAGGGAAAGCGTTAAACAATGCCGCGGTCGCGCAAAACGCCCGCGTCAGAATGTCCTCAGGCCAGGTGGTGAGCGGAACCGTCGATTCTGATGGGAATATTCTGATTAACCTATAATCTTTTTAAAGATTTCGCGGCGCGTGCCGATAAATATTCAACTAATGATGATGTCAGGCGCAAACGCCGCGAACCCTCGATGAGGACAACACTATGAGCATTGATCGTACATCAGCCCTGAAGCCGGTAAGCGCTGTACAGCCTCGCGAAACGAATGACGCTACCCCTCAGAAAACGCGTCTGGAAAAACCGTCAACGTCTAACAGCACCAGCGTGACGCTGAGCGATGCCCAGGCAAAACTGATGCAGCCCGGCAGCAACGATATCAATATGGAACGTGTGGAAGCGCTGAAAACGGCAATTCGTAACGGCGAGCTGAAAATGGACACCAGCAAAATCGCTGACGCCCTGATTCAGGAAGCACAGAGTTTCTTACAGAGTAACTAACCGTATGAGTCGACTGTCAGAAATACTGGATCACATGACGGTTGTCCTGAACGACCTGAAAACGGTAATGGACGCTGAACAGCAGCACCTCTCTTCCGGTAACATCAACGGCAGTGCGCTGCAGCGGATTACTGAGGATAAGAGTTCGCTTCTGGCGACGCTGGATTATCTGGAGCAGCAACGACGCGCTGAGCAGGATCCTAAGCGCAGCGCCAATGACGATATTGTTGAGCGCTGGCAGACCATAACGGAAAAAACCCAGCACCTGCGCGACCTCAACCAGCATAACGGCTGGCTGCTTGAAGGCCAGATAGAGCGTAATCAGCAGGCGCTTGAAGTGTTGAAGCCGCATAAAGAAACCGGACTGTACGGTGCGGATGGTCAGACAGCGACGGCGCGCATTGCGGGTGTGAAAAAGATTTCGATTTGACGCATATGCGGCAAATCATGAAGTGGGGAGCACCCTAAGGTGAACTCCCCTTTTGGCGTTTATGCCGTACGGCGGGCAAACTCTTTCACTTTGAAGCCCAGTACGGCGAGCGTGGCAAAGTAAGCTACCACCCCGACGCCCACCACGGCCATCAGCCGCATCAGACGATAAGGCATCGTGCCCTGGGACCACTCTGGCATAACATGCATCATCCCGAGTAATGCCGCAGACATCACCAGTACTGCAATAATCAACCGCACAAGGAAGCTCGCCCAGCCCGGCTGCGGCGTAAAGATATCCTGCTTGCGCAGTTGCCAGTACAACAGCCCGGCATTCAGACAGGCCGCCAGACCAATAGACAGCGACAGACCGGCATGCTTCAGCGGGCCGATAAACGCCAGGTTCATCAGCTGCGTCATAATCAGCGTCACAATGGCAATTTTCACCGGCGTTTTAATGTCCTGACGCGAGTAGAACCCCGGTGCCAGCACCTTGACGACAATCAGCCCCATCAAGCCGACGGAGTAGGCAATCAGCGCCCGCTGGGTCATCGCGGCGTCAAAGGCAGTAAATTTACCGTACTGGAACAGGGACACCGTCAGCGGCTTGGCCAGAATCCCCAGCGCCACCGCACTTGGCAATGCCAGCAGGAAGCAGAGACGTAACCCCCAGTCCATCAGGCGGCAGTATTCATCATGGTTGCCGCTGGCAAAGCTTTTTGACAGCGACGGCAGCAGGATGGTCCCCAGCGCCACGCCCAGCACACCGGATGGAAACTCCATCAGACGGTCCGCGTAGTACATCCACGACACAGAGCCCGACACCAGGAAAGAGGCAAAGATGGTGTTGATGATAAGCGAGATCTGGCTGACGGAGACGCCAAGAATGGCGGGCCCCATCTGCTTAATCACGCGCATCGCGCCGGCATCTTTGAGATTAATGCGCGGCAGCACCAGCATGCCGATTTTCTTCAGGTGCGGCAGCTGATACGCCAGCTGCAGCACGCCGCCCACGGTTACCGCCCAGGCCAGCGCCAGTACCGGTGGGTTGAAATGCGGCGCGGCGAACAGGGCAAAACCGATCATGCTGACGTTAAGGAACGTCGGCGCAAACGCCGGAACGGAGAAACGGTTCCAGGTGTTCAGTATCGCCCCCACCAGCGAGGCCAGCGAGATCAGCAGAATATAGGGGAAGGTAATGCGCAGCAGCTGCGAGGTCAGTGCAAATTTATCAGCCGTATCGGCAAAACCGGGGGCGGTCACCAGAATCACCCACGGCGCGGCCAGCATCCCGATAACGGTCACCACGGCCAGCGCCAGGGTCAGTAGTCCCGAAACGTAAGAGACAAAGACGCGGGTCGCATCCTCGCCCTGCTTGCTTTTATATTCCGCGAGAATAGGCACAAATGCCTGCGAAAATGCCCCTTCCGCAAAAATACGACGCAACAGATTTGGCAATTTGAACGCGACGAAAAAGGCGTCCGTCGCCATTCCTGCACCAAAAACCCTTGCCACAATCGCGTCACGTGCAAAGCCCAGCACGCGAGAAAACATGGTCATCGAGCTGACTGCCGCCAGCGATTTTAATAAGTTCATTAACGTGAATTTCCAGAACCATACGGATTTGTAGGCCGGGTTAGCGTAAGCGCCACCCGGCAAAGCCAACAAGCGGCGCTTAGTCTAACCGGATTTCATCGAATTACTATCGGCAGATGTTACAGCGAATTATTCACTCATGGCATCGCGCCAGAGCCTTTCCACAATGCGCTGCGCCAGAATGGCCTGCTCGCCGGACGTTTCAGGAACCGTCTGATTTTGCACACAGGTGATGAAGTGACGGGCACATCCTGCGAAACCACGCTGCTCAAGCGTACTTTGCCAGCCGGGTGCAGGAGGCGTAACAACGCCATTGCCCTTCTCTTCGCGCCACTCGCGCATATCGGTAATGTCATACAGCGCACCGTCGGTGACGGCCTGAACGAACTCACGCTGGCTGCCCGCACGACGGTGCATACTGGTGGTAATCTGAAGATGCTCAACGGCAAAATGGTGTTCCGCGTACACCATCTCCCCCCGTTCGTTAGTGACCAGGGTGCCGCTTTTCAGCTGTGCATTACCGTTGCTCAGCCACAGCGCGGTATCCACCACGTGAAGATAATCATCAAGAAGGGTAAAACGCAGATCGTTCGGTCCTACGCTGTCGGTACGATGCTTATCCATACGCAGCGAAGCCATATTGCCGGACTGCGCTTTCAGCTGCTGGTAAAGCGGCGCAAAGCGGCGGTTAAACCCCACCATCAGGGTCAGGTTTTTACGCGCCGCCAGATCAATCAGGCGTTCGGCGTCCTGCACGTTTTCCGCCAGCGGTTTATCCACGCAGACGTGGACGCCCGCATTGAGCAGCTCGCTTACCACCTGATAGTGGGTGGCCGTGGAGGTATGCACAAAGACGGCGTCACACTCGCGGGCCAGATCCTGCAGCGAGGCGGCATACGGAATGCGCCAGGTTGAGCAGATACGCTCTGCTTTTTCACGGCCAGGAGACCATGCGCCTTGCAGCGTCCAGTCGGTCGCAGCCCCTAAAACCGGTAGCCAGGCTTTTTGCGCTATTCCGCCCAGCCCCACGACGCCAATGCGTAATTTTTTCACCGTCAGTCTCCCAAATGTGCCAGTAATGCATCCAGACGTTGTTTCAACCCGGCAACCTCACCTTCCAGAGCCTCCACACGGGCAACCAAATCGTCATCGCCAGTTGTTATATCGGTTACAGGAGACGTAACTGAAATATCAACGTCACCGCAGAAGAGATGCATATAGCGGCTTTCACGTTTACCCGGCTCGCGGGCCAGACGGACAACGTACGGGCCATCTTCACGTGCGGCCAGCCCCTCCAGCGTCTGCTCAACTTCCTGCATGTCGCTAAACTCATGCATACGGGAAGCACGCGTGCGCAGCTCCCCCGGCGTCTGCGCCCCGCGCAACAGCAGCGTAGTAACGACCGCCACTTCGGCGCTGCTCAGCTTCAGATCGCCAAATTCGGAGTTACAGAAACGCTGTTCGTATTTGGTCACGCGGTTACCGAAGCCGCTGACGGTGCGCAGATAGTGGCGTTTTACCAGCGCATCCAGCACATCCTGAACGTCATGCTCGCTGAGGTTCATCACCGGCTCACGGTTCGTTTTTTGGTTACAGGCCATGGTCACGGCGTTAACAGAAAGCGGATACTGTTCCGGCGTGGTGACCTGTTTTTCGAGTAAGCACCCAATCACGCGCGCTTCTGTACCGTTTAGCTGATACTTCATCTTTTCTCCTTAACGACCTGCAGTCCAGTCACGGGTGGTTAACGCCGTCAGCACGTGGTCACGCCACTCGCCGTCTATCAACAAATAGTCTTTGGCGTAACCTTCTTTCTCGAACCCTAAGCGCGCCAGTAAATTTCCGCTGCGCTGATTATGCGGCATATAGTTCGCCATAATGCGATGAATGTGTTGCGTACGTTGCATATAGCGGATGGCCGCCGTTAACGCCTCGTACATCAGCCCCTGCCCCTGCCATTTCTGACCGATAGAGTAGCCAAGGTAACAGGCGTGAAACGACCCGCGCACCACATTCGAGAAATTAGCGATCCCGATAATTTCTTTCTCTTCTGGATCCAGCAACGCAAAATAAAACGCGCTACCCTGCTTATGAAATTCCGCAATCATGCTGAGGCGCGCCTGCCAGCCGGAGGGGTAACAATGGCTCTCATCCCGAACGGGTTCCCAGGGTTTCAAAAACTGGCGATTCTCGGCGTAATAATCCGCCAGACGCCAGGCATCACGCTCATGCACCAGACGAACGACCAGCCGGTCCGTTGTCAGACGCACTTTTGGCACATTACTGCGATAGCCAAACATCAATACCACTCCTTCCCGTCACTTCAGCTTGCCCATTAGCTTTACTATACCTGCGCCCGTGCCGTCTGTGAAAACAGTGACATACCATTTTCACCTCTTTTCACCTTTTTCAATGAAAACTCTCTATCAAAGCACCCTTTTGATAAAAAAATATTGTCGCGTCCAGGGGTGGGAAAAAACGTGGCGACACCGCAGAATGTTAGCGTGCTCACCTTCTTATTTTCCCTGGAGGGAAAATGTCCCGCGTATCACAGGCGAGGAGCCTGGGTAAATATTTCCTGTTAGTCGATAACATGCTGGTCGTGCTCGGCTTTTTTGTCGTATTCCCTCTCATCTCGATCCGCTTTGTCGATCAAATGGGCTGGGCGGCGGTAATGGTCGGTATTGCCCTGGGACTGCGTCAGTTTGTCCAGCAGGGTCTGGGCGTCTTTGGCGGCGCGATCGCTGACCGCTTTGGCGCTAAACCGATGATCGTGACCGGTATGCTGCTCCGCGCGGCAGGCTTTGCCACGATGGCCGTTGCCCACGAGCCCTGGCTGCTCTGGTTCTCCTGCTTCCTCTCAGGTATCGGCGGCACGCTGTTTGACCCGCCCCGTACCGCGCTGGTGGTGAAGCTGATTCGCCCGCAGCACCGGGGGCGTTTCTTCTCCATTCTGATGATGCAGGACAGTGCCGGCGCGGTGGTTGGCGCATTGCTGGGAAGCTGGCTGCTGCAGTACGATTTCCGTCTGGTCTGTGCGGCCGGGGCGGTACTCTTTATTCTGTGCGCGCTGTTTAACGGTCTCTATCTTCCCGCCTGGAAACTGTCGACGGTAAAAGCGCCGGTGCGCGAAGGGCTAGGTCGCGTGCTTCGCGACAAGCGTTTTGTCACCTACGTATTGACCCTGACCGGGTATTACATGCTGGCCGTGCAGGTGATGCTGATGCTGCCGATCATGGTAAACGATATTGCGGGCACGCCTGCTGCCGTTAAATGGATGTACGCCATTGAAGCCTGCCTGTCACTGACGCTGCTCTACCCCATCGCCCGCTGGAGCGAACGGCGTTTTCGCCTGGAACATCGCCTGATGGCCGGGCTGTTTCTGATGACGCTGAGCATGATGCCGATCGGTCTGGTGAGCTCGCTCCAGCAGCTGTTTACGCTGATTTGCACCTTCTATATCGGCTCCATCATCGCCGAGCCCGCCCGGGAAACGCTGAGCGCCTCGCTTGCGGACGCGCGTGCCCGCGGCAGCTATATGGGATTCAGCCGACTCGGTCTGGCCTTTGGTGGCGCGTTAGGCTACACCGGCGGCGGCTGGCTGTTCGATGCCGGTAAAGCGCTGAATCAACCGGAACTGCCGTGGATGATGCTCGGCGCAGTGGGCTTTATGACGTTACTGGCCCTCTGGTGGCAGTTCAGCCAGAAGCGAAGCGCGAGCGGTATGCTCGAGCCCGGCGCATAATCCTTCTCGTTGGCGGGAGAACTCTCCCGCCTCACTTCTCAGTATTTTCTGCTGGTTTCTGCTATTTCACACTGACATACTGACGCTACAGGACAGAAGCGCCGATTTTTCGTTGAGGAACACCATGAAGAAAATTGTCATTGCCGCCGCATTTATCGTTAGCGGCCTGCTGGTGGGCTGCAATCAGCTTACGCAATACACCGTCAGTGAACAGGAAATTAATCAGGCGCTGGAAAAACATAACAATTTCTCTAAAGACATTGGTGTGCCAGGCCTTGCCGATGCGCATATTATTCTCACCAATCTCACCAGCCAGATTGGTCGTGAAGAGCCCAATAAAGTCACCCTCGCCGGGGATGCCAGCCTTGATATGACCTCCCTTTTTGGCAACCAGAAAGCCAACATCAAGCTCAAGTTGAAGGCACTTCCTGTTTTCAACAAAGAGAAGGGCGCCATTTTCCTGCAGGAGATGGAAGTGGTCGATGCGCAGGTTTCACCGGACAAGATGGCACCGGTTCTGCAAACCCTGATGCCCTATCTGAACCAGTCGCTGCGTAACTATTTCAATCAACAACCGGCGTATGTCTTAAGCGAAGACAAAAGTAAGGGTGAAGCCCTTGCGAAAAAATACGCAAAAGGGATAGAGGTGAAACCGGGAGAAATCATCATTCCTTTCACCGATTAACCTGAAGGGCGCTGCGGCGCCCTTTTTTTTACGGAAAAGTGTGCAAACGAAAACGTTTCCGCTTATGATTTGTGTCCGGCAAAAACAGCCATCCTTATGACTGATTCCTGACAAGCCGGAGCTTCCATGACTGCACAACCCCAGGTTCTTAAAATCCGCCGCCCTGACGACTGGCATATCCATCTGCGCGATGGCGATATGCTGAAAACCGTCGTGCCTTATACCAGTGAAATTTATGGCCGCGCGATTGTCATGCCAAACCTGGTTCCGCCAGTCACCTCCGTCGATGCCGCGATTGCCTATCGCCAGCGCATTCTGGATGCCGTCCCGGCTGGACATGATTTCACCCCGCTGATGACCTGCTATCTGACCGATTCTCTCGATCCGGACGAAGTTGAGCGCGGGTTTAACGAAGGCGTTTTTACGGCGGCGAAACTCTATCCTGCAAATGCCACCACCAACTCCAGCCACGGCGTCACCAGCATTGATGCCATCATGCCGGTGCTGGAACGTATGCAGAAACTGGGCATGCCGTTGCTGGTACACGGCGAAGTCACGCATGCCGAGATTGATATCTTCGACCGTGAAGCCCGCTTTATCGAGACCGTGATGGAACCGCTGCGTCAGCGCCTGCCTGCGCTTAAAGTGGTCTTTGAACATATCACCACCAAAGACGCCGCAGAATATGTGCGTGACGGCAACGAGTTGATTGCCGCCACCATCACCCCACAGCATCTGATGTTTAACCGTAACCACATGCTGGTAGGCGGGGTACGCCCTCACCTGTACTGCCTGCCGATCCTTAAGCGCAACGTTCACCAGCAGGCGCTGCGCGAACTGGTTGCCAGCGGTTTCTCACGCGCTTTCCTCGGCACAGACTCCGCGCCTCACGCCCGCCATCGTAAAGAGGCGAGCTGCGGCTGCGCAGGCTGTTTCAACGCCCCTACGGCCCTTGCCAGCTATGCAACGGTATTTGAAGAGATGGACGCGCTGGAACATTTCGAAGCGTTCTGCTCCCTCAACGGCCCGCGCTTTTACGGCCTGCCGGTCAATGACACGTTCATTGAACTGGAGCGCAAAGCGAGCCTGGTGGAGGCATCCATTGCCCTGACGGATGATACGCTGATCCCCTTCCTGGCAGGCGAAACCGTCAACTGGACGGTAAAACGCTAAATAATCAACGCCCCTTGTTGTCAAACGAACAATATACCTGTATAAATAAACAGTATATTACACAGGGGGCATTTATGCGTATTGAAGTCACCATAGCCAAAACTACCGTTCTGCCTGCTGGCGCGCTTGACGCACTGGCAGGCGAATTATCCCGTCGTATTCATAACACCTTCCCCGACAATGCAGGCGCCGTCACTGTTCGTTACGCCGCGGCGAACAACCTTTCCGTCATTGGCGGTGCAAAAGAAGATAAAGATCGCATCAGCGAAATCCTGCAGGAAACGTGGGAGAGCGCTGACGACTGGTTCATCACAGATTAACACTGCTCCCTCATTGTGTTTTTTGCCGGGTCGCCCCGGCTTTTTTTTGCCTGAAATTCCAGAAAGTTCAAAATAATTCGGCAACTTCTTTAAAAATCGTGAACAAGATGGTGTTTTATTGCTCGAACAATCCTAAAAAGCAGAAAAATGTGTTGCTAGCTGTTTATTTTTCCCTTAGGAACCCTTATTACTTGTATACTGAAGTTGCTTTCAGAAAAACATGCATTGAACCTCGAAGTCGTTGTCTTCTAACACGCATTATGGGGGTTATAATGGAAAAGAATAGCGAAGTCATCCAGACCCACCCACTCGTTGGCTGGGATATCAGTACCGTAGACAGCTACGATGCACTGATGCTGCGTTTGCACTACCAGACCCCAAATCAGCTGAACCGTGAAGAAGCGGAAGTTGGACAGACGCTGTGGCTTACGACAGACGTCGCCCGTCAGTTTATTTCTATTTTAGAGGCAGGAATTGCAAAAATAGAATCTGGCGACTATCAGGAAAATGAGTATAAACGGCACTAACCGAATGCTCACTTTTCTTTCAACAGGCACCCACGCGGTGCCTTATTTATTTCCCGCTTGTTTGCACCCGCTTTGTTAATTACTCTGCTAAAAAAACGTACGTGACGAGATGCATATGAGATATGACCTAATCATTATTGGCAGTGGCTCCGTAGGATCGGCCGCCGGGTATTACGCGACACAGGCAGGACTCAATGTCCTGATGATTGACTCTCACCTGCCGCCCCATAGCGAAGGTAGCCACCACGGCGACACGCGTCTCATTCGCCATGCCTATGGCGAGGGGGAACGCTATGTTCCGCTGGTGCTTCGAGCCCAGACGCTGTGGGACGCGCTGGCTAAAGAGACTGAAGAGCGCATTTTCGAACGTACGGGCGTCATCAATCTTGGCCCGGCCCGTTCGGAATTTCTGGCTAATGTGGAACGCAGCGCAAAGGCCTTTAATCTGGAGGTTGAGAAGCTGGACGCGCCGGCTATCACCGCGCGCTGGCCAGAAATTACCGTCCCGGACGATTATATTGGCCTCTTTGAAGCCAACTCCGGGGTGTTGCACTGTGAAACCGCCATCAAAACCTGGATCGACCTTGCCGCCAAAGCGGGCTGTGCGCAATTGTTTAACTGTCCGGTGGAGGCCATCACGCATAACGCAGATGGCGTGACGGTAACGACTCTGGACGGTGAATATTCGGCGTCTCGTTTGCTTATCAGCGCAGGAACCTGGGTCACCCGCCTGCTGCCAGACCTGCCGATCCAGCCCGTGCGTAAGGTCTTTTCGTGGTTCCAGTCGGATGGTCGCTACAGTGCCCAGAATAAATTCCCGGCGTTCACTGGCGAATTGCCCAATGGCGATCAGTTCTACGGTTTCCCTTCCGAAAAAGACGCGCTCAAGATTGGAAAACACAACGGGGGGCAAGTTATCTCCTCACCTGACGAGCGTAAACCGTTTGGTGCCTGTCCGCAGGATGGTTCAGAAGCCTTCTCGTTCCTGCGCAATATTCTCCCGGGCGTGGGTGGCCTGCTCTACGGCGCGGCCTGCACCTACGACAACACGCCGGATGAAGACTTTATCATTGATACGCTGCCAGGACATGACAACACCCTGCTCATTACCGGGCTGAGCGGACACGGATTTAAGTTCGCTTCCGTGCTGGGTGAAATCGCCGCGCAATTTGCTCAGGGTATCACGCCTCAGTTTGATCTGACGCCCTTCTCACTCGCGCGTTTTAACGGATAATCGCTATGGGCTCCGGACAGTTCGGGGCCCGTTTTCTTTTCGGTGAATCATGGGGCATTATGCGCAGGATCGTGAGTTTTCTCGTCAATAATATTCGCGAACATTTTATGCTCTATATCTTACTTTGGGCGCTACTTGCGATCGTTGATTTTATTTACATTGTATTTTATTGAAAGCGTTGACTGACATTTATTGACGTTACTTTATGTTTATTTAATCTCTTTCCCCCTGCTTATTCCGCCTTGCACGAAGCCTTTGAATTACCTTTGCGGTTCCTTTTCAAAATTGCTGAAATAAATAAAATAAAAATCCATATACTCTTATTTCAGTTGCAATATCTTGCCTTCCCGTTCATTTTTACGTTTCGGTTAATTTGAAAATGGACATTCTGATGCAATTGCGTAACTCCTCCCGGCGCTACGGAATAATATCCATAAGTTTGCACTGGATATTTGCCATTGCCGTCTATGGCATGTTCGGACTTGGACTCTGGATGGTCACGCTCAGCTATTACGACGGCTGGTATCACCAGGCGCCGGAGTTGCATAAAAGCATCGGCGTTTTGCTGATGCTGGGGCTGATTTTCCGCGTGATATGGCGACATATCTCCCCGCCACCTGCAGCACCGAAGACCCACAGTAAATTGACCCGTTTCAGTGCTGTCGCCGCGCATATTGCGCTTTATGCGCTGCTCTTCGCCATTCTGATCAGCGGCTATCTCATTTCGACGGCAGACGGCAAGCCGATCAGCGTTTTTGGTCTGTTCGAGGTGCCAGCAACGCTCAGTGATGCTGGGGTTCAGGCCGACACGGCGGGGGTGGTCCACCTCTGGCTTGCCTGGAGCGTGGTGATCCTGTCCGTGCTGCACGGGCTTGCCGCCCTTAAACACCACTTTATTGATAAAGACGATACGCTCAAGCGCATGCTTGGCCGCTCGTCAATTGACTCTGGAGTATAAAATGAAAAAACACCTGCTGGGTATCGCACTGGGCTCTCTGTTATTCACCACCGGTTCCGCCGTGGCGGCGGATTATAAAATTGATAAAGAGGGCCAGCACGCGTTCGTCAATTTCCGTATTCAGCATCTGGGATACAGCTGGCTGTACGGTACCTTTAAAGATTTTGACGGCACATTCACCTTTGACGAGAAAAATCCTGCGGCGGATAAAGTCAATGTGACCATTAATACGAACAGCGTTGACACCAATCATGCTGAGCGCGATAAACACCTGCGCAGCGCAGAGTTTCTGAACGTCACTAAATTCCCGCAGGCGACCTTCACCTCTACGGACGTGAAAAAAGACGGTGAAAAGTTGAATATTACCGGTAATCTGACCCTGAATGGCGTCACGAAACCCGTGACTCTGGATGCAAAATTGATCGGCCAGGGTGACGACCCGTGGGGGGGTAAACGCGCAGGTTTTGAAGCGGCAGGAAAAATTCACCTGAAA
>NZ_JTLF01000390.1:0-8185 GCF_000798855.1 Enterobacter sp. ZOR0014
GAGGGAGCAAAATGGAGCCTGGCGTAATGCCGGGCTTTTTTACGCAAAAAAAAGCGGACCACGGGGTCCGCAAAAGTTCACGTTGGCTTTAGTTGTTCGAGTTTTGAGAGAAACTCGATGACGGTGCGGGGACGTCAAGGGTCAAACACGTGCCGCCTCGTCTATGTGGTGTATTATTCAACAGAAAGCTTGATAGGGATAATCGTTCGTTGCTATGCTATCTATCGCCATGAACTATCGTGGCGACGGAGGATGAATAATGAATATTCGTGATCTTGAATACCTGGTAGCGCTAGCCGAGCACCGCCATTTTCGCCGTGCTGCAGATTCCTGCCACGTCAGCCAGCCGACGCTGAGCGGTCAGATCCGCAAGCTGGAAGATGAGCTGGGCGTGATGCTGCTGGAGCGCACCAGTCGTAAGGTACTGTTCACCCAGGCCGGTTTGTTGCTGGTGGATCAGGCGCGCACCGTGCTGCGCGAGGTCAAAGTGCTCAAGGAAATGGCAAGCCAGCAGGGGGAAGCGATGTCCGGCCCACTGCATATTGGCCTGATCCCAACCGTTGGCCCGTATCTTTTGCCGCACATCATTCCAATGTTGCACCAGACTTTCCCAAAACTCGAAATGTACCTGCATGAAGCGCAAACCCATCAACTGCTGGCGCAGTTAGATAGCGGCAAGCTTGACTGCGCTATTCTGGCGCTGGTGAAAGAGAGCGAAGCGTTTATTGAAGTGCCGCTGTTCGATGAGCCAATGATGCTGGCGATCTATGAAGATCACCCGTGGGCGAACCGCGATCGCGTGCCGATGGCCGATCTGGCCGGTGAAAAGCTGCTGATGCTGGAAGATGGCCACTGTCTGCGCGATCAGGCAATGGGCTTTTGCTTTGAAGCGGGTGCCGACGAAGATACCCATTTCCGCGCAACCAGCCTGGAAACGCTGCGTAATATGGTGGCGGCGGGAAGCGGGATTACGCTGCTGCCTGCGCTGGCCGTGCCGCGCGAGCGTAAGCGTGATGGCGTGGTTTATCTGCCGTGCATTAAGCCGGAACCGCGTCGCACGATCGGCCTTGTTTATCGTCCGGGGTCACCGCTGCGCAGCCGCTATGAGCAGCTGGCAGAGGCCATCCGCGGTGCGATGGATGGCCATTTCGATAACGCGTTAAAACAGGCGGTTTAAGCCGTTCAGCGCGGCGACCCGATAGGCTTCCGCCATAGTCGGGTAGTTAAAGGTGGTGTTAACGAAGTACTCAATGGTGTTACCGCCGCCTTTTTGCTCCATAATCGCCTGGCCGATGTGAATGATTTCCGCCGCGCGCTCACCAAAGCAGTGAATGCCGAGGATCTCTTTCGTCTCGCGATGGAACAGGATTTTCAGCGTCCCCACGCTCATTCCGACAATTTGCGCCCGCGCCAGATGTTTAAACTGCGCGCGACCCACCTCATATGGCACTTTCATTGACGTCAGCTGCTGCTCGGTTTTCCCTACGGAACTGATTTCCGGGATGGTATAGATGCCGGTCGGGATATCTTCGATCAGATGCGCCGTCGCTTCACCTTTCACCAACGCCTGTGCGGCAATACGGCCCTGGTCATAAGCGGCAGAGGCCAGGCTTGGGTAACCAATCACGTCGCCGACCGCGTAAACGTGCGGCAGGGCAGTCTGGTACATACTGTTGACCTTCAGCTGACCGCGGCTGTCGGTCTCAAGTCCGATATTCTCCAGCTGCAGGGAATCGGTGTTGCCGGTACGACCGTTGGCGTACAGCAGGCAGTCCGCTTTCAGCTTCTTACCGGACTTGAGGTGCATGATC
This sequence comes from Enterobacter sp. ZOR0014, assembly GCF_000798855.1. Taxonomy (NCBI): domain Bacteria; kingdom Pseudomonadati; phylum Pseudomonadota; class Gammaproteobacteria; order Enterobacterales; family Enterobacteriaceae; genus Enterobacter; species Enterobacter sp. ZOR0014. Next base: position 1,812 of record NZ_JTLF01000390.1, read on the forward strand.
ACACCGTCGTCGCAACCTTCAATCTTCTCGTATTCTTCGTTGTGGCGAATCACCACGCCGCTGTTCCAGAAGTGGTAGGAGAGAGAGTCTGACATCTCCTGATCGAGGAATGCCAGCAGGCGGTCGCGCGTGTTGATGAGATCAACTTTGACATCCATTCCGCGGAAGATCGACGCATATTCGCAGCCAATTACCCCTGCGCCATAGATAATGACGTGGCGGGGTTCATGGTGCAGGCTCAGAATCGAGTCGCTGTCGTAAACGCGCGGGTGTGAGAAGTCGACGTCGGCCGGGTGGTAAGGGCGCGATCCGCAGGCAATCACAAATTTTTCGGCGGTGAGTGTCTCAACCGAACCGTCGTGGCATTCAAGTGCCAGGGTGTGTTCATCCACAAAATGCGCGTTGCCCTGCAAAATCTCACAGTGGTTACGCTCATAAAACCCCTGGCGCATGCGCGTCTGCTGGTTAATGACGGTATCCGCATGATTCAGGATGTCGGCAAAGGAGGAACGAAGAAGTCGGGAGTGGTCGCTGTAAAGAGGGTTCTGGTTAAATTCGATAATGCGGCTAACGGCGTGGCGGAGGGCTTTTGAAGGGATGGTACCCCAGTGGGTGCAACCGCCGCCGACATTATGGTAGCGCTCAATGACCGCTACTCTGGCTCCCTGTTTCACCAGACCCATAGCAGCGCCTTCGCCGCCGGGGCCGGAACCAATAACTATTGCGTCGTAATCGTAGGAATGTGGCATGGTAAGGCTTACCTGTTCTTATACATAAAAGCAACAGAATCATAACATCATTGCCAGGGTAACCCAATTATCGTTGTGCTTTTTTCCGGCAGTGGAGCACAAACCGCACGTAAACAATCATTCACAAAGCCAGGCAAACAGATTAATTTTATTCTCTGGTATAGTGCCAGCAGGCCTTTGGAAGGATTCAACTATCGTGATGGGCGTAAGAGCACAACAAAAAGAGAAAACCCGGCGTTCGCTGGTGGAAGCCGCATTCAGTCAACTGAGTGCCGAGCGGAGTTTTGCCAGTTTGAGCCTGCGCGAAGTCGCACGCGAGGCCGGGATTGCGCCAACGTCCTTCTATCGTCATTTCCGTGATGTGGATGAACTGGGCCTGACCATGGTCGATGAAAGCGGTCTGATGCTGCGCCAGCTGATGCGCCAGGCACGTCAGCGTATCGCCAAAGGGGGGAGCGTGATACGCACCTCCGTGTCGACCTTTATGGAATTTATTGGCAATAACCCCAACGCGTTTCGTCTGCTTTTGCGCGAGCGTTCGGGCACATCGGCGGCGTTTCGTGCCGCCGTCGCGCGTGAAATTCAGCACTTCATCGCGGAACTTGCCGACTATCTTGAACTCGAAAACCATATGCCGCGTGCGTTTACTGAAGCACAGGCTGAGGCGATGGTGACGATTGTTTTCAGCGCGGGTGCCGAAGCGCTGGATGTCAGCATTGAACAACGCAAACAGCTCGAAGAGCGACTGGTATTGCAGCTCAGGATGATCTCCAAAGGCGCGTACTACTGGTATCGCCGTGAACAAGAGAAACTGGCACATCAAACCGAAGAGTGAAGGTGAGTAATGAAACAGTCAGGTCAGGATAAAGGGACGCTGTTGCTGGCATTGATCGCTGGCTTATCCATTAATGGGACGTTTGCCGCTATTTTTAGCTCAATTGTTCCGTTTTCGATTTTCCCGCTTATTGCGCTGGTGCTGACGGTGTACTGCCTGCATCAACGTTACCTGAACCGCACCATGCCGGTGGGGTTACCGGGGCTGGCCGCTGCCTGCTTTATTCTGGGCGTATTGCTGTATAGCACCGTGGTGCGTGCGGAGTATCCGGATATCGGATCTAACTTCTTCCCTGCGGTACTGTCTGTGGCGCTGGTATTCTGGATTGGCTCGCGCATGCGTAGCCGTAAGAGCCAGTTACCAGAGTAATGAATTATTTGTAGGGCAGGTAAGCGAAGCGCCACCTGCCAAAACCGGCCTACAGATTACCGTGCGGTAAGTAAAACGCCGCACTCCATATGGTGCGTATACGGGAACTGATCGAACAGCGCCAGACGTTCAACGTTGTGCGTCTGGCTTAATGTTTCGAGGTTCTTGCACAGCGTCTCCGGGTTACAGGAGATGTACAAAATGCGCGGGTACGCCTGCACCATCTTTTCGGTTTCGCTGTCCAGGCCACTGCGCGGCGGGTCGACAAAAATCGTCTCACACTGGTAGCTCTTCAGGTCGATCCCTTCCAGGCGGTTAAACGCCCGCACGCCGTTCATGGCCTGCGTGAACTCTTCTGCGGCCATACGAATGATCTGCACGTTGTCGATATGGTTAGCGGCAATGTTGTACTGCGCGGCGGCAACTGACGGCTTGGCAATTTCGGTTGCCAGAACGCGATCAAAGTTACGTGCCAGGGCCAGGGAGAAGTTGCCGTTACCGCAGTACAGCTCAAGCAGGTCGCCTTTAGATCCTTCCGTCGCCTTGAGCGCCCACTCCAGCATCTGCACGTTCATCGCGGCGTTCGGCTGAGTGAAGCTGTTCTCGACCTGACGATAAATCATCTCTTTACCCGCCACCGGCAAACGCTCATCGACGTAATCCTGATCCAGCATGATTTTGGTTTTGGTCGCGCGGCCAATCAGGTGGACATTGATGTTCTGCGCACGCAGCGCATCGCGCAGGGCTTCTGCCTGTTCGCGCCATTCGTCGGTCAGCGCTTTGTGGTAGAGCAGAGAGACAATCGCCTGATTGCTTTGCGTGGTCAGATAGTCAATCTGGAACAGCTTATGACGCAGCACCGGATTATCGCGCACACCGTCAATAATCAGGGTCATCAGCTGGTTGATGAGCTCACTCGCCGCCGGGAAACTGTCCACGCGAATGCGGGATTTTGTCTGCTGATCGAAAATGATGTGGTACAGGTCATCTCCGTCGTGCCAGATGCGGAACTCGGCGCGCATGCGGTAGTGGCTGACGGGAGAGCGGAACACCTCGGGAACGGGCGCGTTGAACGGCGTCATCATACTTTGCAGGCGGACGACTTTCTCTGCCAGCTGCGCGTCGTACTGTTCTGTCGGGAGGTGTTCTGGGGTCATGATGCGTCCTGAGTGATAAAGAATTACGCGGGGATTGTAGGCATTGTGCAGGGGATGTCCAGATTTAATGGCTCATAGCTGTCTGGACATCTATACGTGTCTAATTGTAGCATTCTGTTTCCGGTCTCCTGAGAGTGAAAAGGGAATCCAGTGTAATTCTGGAGCTGACGCGCAGCGGTAAAGACTGGCGGGATGAACGTTGTAGACACTGTGAAAATGGGAAGTCTTCATCCGTATAACGCCACCTAGCCCGAAGACCTGCCGGGATCACGTCGCATTTGGTTTCATCATCGCGTGCTATCGATGGGGCCTGCGGCATCCTTCTTATATTGTGGATGCTTTAACAATGATTAAAAAAGTATCGCTGTTGACGGCGCTGTCCGTCACGGCATTTTCGGGCTGGGCGCAGGATAGCGCCGACTCGTTGGTGGTGACGGCAAATCGTTTTGAACAACCGGCAAAAACCGTTCTGGCGCCGACGTCCGTTGTGACGCGAGAAGATATTGAACGCTGGCAGGCAAAGAGCGTTGTGGAAATCATGTCGCGTTTGCCGGGAGTGGACATCGCGCAAAGTGGTGGCCTGGGTGCGACCTCTTCTACTTTTATTCGTGGTACTGAGTCCCGTCATGTTCTGGTTCTGATTGACGGTGTACCGCTGAACAATGCCGGGATCAGCAACGTTCCCGATCTTAGCCAAATCCCCACCTCGCTGATTCAGCGCATTGAGTACATCCGCGGCCCGCGTTCTGCGCTGTATGGCTCCGACGCGATTGGCGGTGTGATCAACATTATCACCGGGCGCGATAAACCGGGCGCGGAAATTTCTGCCGGAGTGGGTTCTAAGGGTTATCAAACTTATGACGGTTCTTTCCAGCAGGTTCTGGATAAAACCAAAATCACCATGGCGGGTAACTATACCTACACCCGTGGTTTTGACATTAATGCCCAGGATGCGCCGCGCCAGCCTGACCGTGATGGCTTTATGAGTAAATCGCTGTACGGCTCTGTGGAACAGCAGATTACCGACAGCGTGAGCGGCTTCTTCCGCGGTTTTGGCTATGACAACCGCTCTGCGTATGACGGTTACGATCACTACGACGCCAGCTTTATGGTCGATGGCCGACCTGACACTCGCCAGCTTTACAGCCAGAACTGGGATACCGGTCTGCGATACAACCAGGGGATTTTCCAGTCGCAGCTGGTGGCCGGTTATGGTCGCAGCAAAGACCAGAACTATGATCCGAAGAAAGGGCGCTACGCGGATTCCGCAACCATGGATGACGTGAAGCAGTACACCACCCAATGGCTTAACACCGTGGAAGTGGGTCATGGCAACATCGGTGCTGGCCTGGACTGGCAAAAGCAGAAGACGCAGGCCGGGACGGGCTACCTGGATAAAGGTTACGAGCAGCGCAATACCGGTGTGTTTGTTTCGGCGATGCAGCAGTTCAATAGCGTGACGCTGGAAGCGGCGGCACGTAATGACGACAACTCCAACTTTGGCAACCATGGGACATGGCAAACCAGCGCAGCATGGGAGTTTGTGGAGGGCTATCGCATGATTGCCTCCTACGGTACTGCATTTAAAGCACCGACCATGAGTCAGATCCACAGCGCCTCTTACGGTAATCCGGACCTTAAACCGGAGGAGAGCAAGCAGTGGGAAGGTGGCTTTGAAGGCCTGACGGGACCGGTCAACTGGCGTATCACCGGTTATCGCAATGATATTGATAACCTGATTAACAGCGATCCTCATACGTATCGTTACTACAACATTGATGAGGCGCGTATCAAAGGGGTGGAAGCCACGGCACAGTTCGATACTGGCCCGGTTGGGCATCAGATTTCCTATGATTACGTTGATCCGCGTAATGCCAAAACCAACGAAGTACTGGCCCGCCGTTCAAAGCAGCAGGTTAAGTATCAGCTTGACTGGCAGGTATGGGATCTCGACTGGAACCTGGCGTACCGCTATCTGGGCACCCGCTATGATGTCGCGATTGATCCAGACACCTATGCGTCTGAGCGCGTGAAAATGGGCGGCGTCAGCCTGTGGGATGTCGCAGTTTCGTATCCTGTCACCTCACACCTCACAGTTCGTGGTAAAATAGCCAACCTGTTCGATAAAGATTACGAGACAGTTTATGGCTACCAAACTGCAGGACGGGAATACACCTTGTCTGGCAGCTACACCTTCTAATCCGCGTCCCACCGTGCTGGTATTTGATTCCGGCGTCGGTGGGCTTTCGGTCTATGATGAGATTCGGCATCTCCTGCCGGATCTCCATTACATTTACGCTTTCGATAACGTCGCGTTCCCGTACGGGGAAAAGAGTGAGGACTTTATCGTCGAGCGCGTGGTTGAAATCGTCACCGCAGTGCAAAAGCGCTATCCCCTTGCACTGGCCGTCATCGCCTGTAATACGGCGAGCACCGTTTCCCTTCCCGCCCTGCGTGAAAAATTCCCGTTCCCGGTTGTGGGCGTCGTGCCTGCAATCAAGCCTGCGGCACGTTTGACGGCGAATGGCATTGTAGGATTGTTGGCCACGCGAGGTACGGTAAAGCGTCCTTATACCCGCGAGCTGATCGAGCGTTTTGCTAACGAATGCCAGATTGCGATGCTCGGTTCGGCAGAGCTGGTGGAGATGGCCGAAGCGAAATTGCATGGACAGGCGGTATCACTCGACGAGCTGCGTCGTATTCTTCGTCCATGGTTGCGGATGCCCGAACCCCCGGATACGGTTGTGCTCGGCTGCACCCACTTCCCGCTACTACAGGAAGAGCTGTTAGAGGTACTGCCGGAGGGAACACGGCTGGTGGATTCCGGTGCGGCTATCGCGCGTCGTACGGCCTGGCTGCTGGAACATGAAGCGCCTGATGCGAAATCAGCCGATGCGAATATTGCTTTTTGTATGGCAATCACGAAAGAGACCGAGCAACTTTTACCCGTTTTACGCCGTTATGGCTTTGAAACGCTCGAAAAACTGGCGCTATAGCACGGTTTTGAGCAAAAAAGAGACGGTTGAAAGTTTTTTTTAAAAGAGGGGTTGTCAACGTCTGAGAACTCCCTATAATGCGCCTCCACTGACACGGAACAACGGCTTACAGGCCGCCGGGTTAGCGGGGTTCAGAGATGAACGCCAACAGAGAAAAGCAAAAATAATCGCTTGACTCTGAATGAGGAAAACGTAATATACGGGACCTCGCAACGGTGAGCTGAAAGCCGCGTTGCAACTGCTCTTTAACAATTTATCAGACAATCTG
>NZ_JTLF01000327.1:0-1446 GCF_000798855.1 Enterobacter sp. ZOR0014
CGGCAGATTTACAGTCTGCTCCCTTTGGCCGCTCGGGAACCCCACCGGACTTGATGGTGCCGACTACCGGAATCGAACTGGTGACCTACTGATTACAAGTCAGTTGCTCTACCTACTGAGCTAAGTCGGCATCAAGTAGCGCGCATTCTATGGATACCTGCGCGGTCATGCAACTAAAAATTTGCATAAAACGTTCTTTCGCTCACATTTTATGCGAACAGCATACTAAGCGCTGTAAAAGTAGTCATTCGCGGTCAAATAATCAACATGCAAGGGTCGTTTGCACGGGATACACCGTAGCGTGACGGCTTCCGCGTAACGTAGCGCTTTCCATCTTTTTTCTTATTATTCCTGCCATCTGGTGTTAACCTCCTGCCCATTGTCCAAAATTAACTGTGTGATGAGCCACGATCCGGCAGTATTGAGCTGGCTCACTGAAGCATGCTTATGAGCAAAAAAGAGCAAACGTTAATGACGCCTTATCTTCACTTTAACCGCAGCCAGTGGGCTGCCCTGCGTGATTCCGTCCCTATGACGCTGACGGAAGGTGAAATCGCACGGTTAAAAGGGATAAACGAAGACCTGTCCCTGGAAGAGGTGGCAGAAATTTATCTCCCCCTTTCTCGCTTGCTTAACTTCTATATCAGCTCCAACCTGCGCCGTCAGGCGGTACTGGAGCAGTTCCTCGGAACGAACGGTCAGCGCATTCCTTATATCATCAGCATTGCGGGCAGCGTGGCTGTGGGTAAAAGCACCACCGCGCGCGTATTGCAGGCGCTGTTGAGCCGCTGGCCTGAACACCGCAGCGTTGAGTTAATTACCACCGACGGCTTCCTGCACCCGAACGAAGTATTAAAAGAACGCGGGCTAATGAAGAAGAAAGGCTTCCCGCTCTCTTATGATATGCACCGTCTGGTGAAATTTGTCTCTGACCTGAAATCCGGGGTGCCTCACGTCACGGCACCGGTCTATTCACACCTGATCTACGATCGTATCCCGGATGGGGATAAAACGGTGGTCCAGCCGGATATCCTGATCCTGGAAGGGTTAAACGTCCTGCAGAGCGGGATGGATTATCCTCATGACCCACATCATGTGTTCGTTTCAGACTTCGTCGATTTCTCTATATATGTTGATGCGCCGGAAGATCTTCTCCAGAGCTGGTACATCAACCGCTTCCTGAAGTTCCGGGAAGGCGCGTTCACCGATCCTGACTCTTACTTCCATAACTATGCGCAGCTGTCAAAAGAAGAGGCCATTAAGGTGGCGACGGGGCTGTGGAATGAGATCAACTACGTGAACCTGAAAGAGAACATCCTGCCGACGCGCGAACGCGCAAGTCTGATCCTCACCAAGAGCGAGAAGCACGCAGTCGACCAGATTCGCTTGCGGAAATAATTGCGCAGACATAAAAAACCGGCTTAACGCCGGTTTTTTTCTTTATGC
>NZ_JTLF01000071.1:0-324 GCF_000798855.1 Enterobacter sp. ZOR0014
TCACCCTTACCAAGGGTGCGCTCTACCAACTGAGCCATATCAGCACGTATTGGAGCGGGCAGCGGGAATCGAACCCGCATCATCAGCTTGGAAGGCTGAGGTAATAGCCATTATACGATGCCCGCATCCTGAAACTCGGCTACCCAGTTCTTTCTGTAACAAAAAAAGAGATTTCTCTCTTTTTCAGTTTGAGCTGGCTAATTTTTCCAACCAGCTCCGGCGGCATTTACGCTGCCAGAAAGTGGTGGTGGGGGAAGGATTCGAACCTTCGAAGTCTGTGACGGCAGATTTACAGTCTGCTCCCTTTGGCCGCTCGGGAACCCC
>NZ_JTLF01000382.1:0-422 GCF_000798855.1 Enterobacter sp. ZOR0014
GGGACATATTGCGCATATGCTTTGGCGGATAAAAAATATGTTTATTTTAACAGCTATACTCATGTTTATGTTTGCATGTGTTTGCCTTGTTAAGTCTTTGAATGAGGTGGGTTGGGAACAGTTAGATTTTTGGAAAGAATATTTTGTTTTTCTTATGATGGTGTTAGGGCTGGCTTTTATATTTACTGGAGCGATTGCAATCGCTGCTTATAAAGCCTGTTCCTCCACATTTTGCAAAGTGGCTGAAGAAATATTTCAGTTGCTGGGGATGAAACACATCGCAACAGTCAATCTCAATAAAATAACAAAGAAACATGAGAAAGAACTAATAAATAATAAAGAGTGGCACGATCCAAGTGATAAAAATAGAGCTGCCTGCCCCAGTTCTAAATTTATTTATTCAGGGGAGTGGTGGTTTTACT
>NZ_JTLF01000334.1:0-1251 GCF_000798855.1 Enterobacter sp. ZOR0014
AGAGCGATTACAGCGACAAAAGTTTTGATGCTTTTCATGATATAAACCCTTTCATTAAGTTGTTCAGATAAGGCACTGTGCCTTGATGAGATAAATACTAGACCTCATCGCGAACAACTAAAAGCGGAAGGATTTGCTATTATCATTCAAAATTACTGAACTCAAAAAAACGTTATGCATTGCGCTGATATCTGTTTCCTGATGTCCTGAACGTCAGCCTTTTTCAGGGAGAAAAACGCCGATGCAAAGCAGAAAACAACCCTCATTCCTCATCAGACATAGTACTGCCGTCCATTTTATCGCTTATGCGGGCGCCATTTTTGTCATAACGCCCTTTAACAGTAAAGCGATGCCCGTCTTCGTCTGGATGGCCATGCTGATAGCCTGCGCTATCATCATTTCCTCACGCATAAAACCCCTCACGCTGTTGCAGCTGTCCCAAATGGAATGGGGTGAATACAAAAAAATAGCGGGCTCGACGCTGATGTCTTCTCTGCTGTTTTTAACATCGTGCGTGGCATTTAAATATTTCGCCGGAAATGGCCTGGAGCTACCCGTCACGCTCGCGATCGGGACGGTGGGATGTATCTACTATTCCATCACCCTCTATCTGGACGCCGTGGATGATGACAGAAAGAAAATTGCGAAAAAGGCTTTCACCCTTACACGTGGTGTATGGCTGTTAATTTCCTTCATCTGCTACATACTGGCGCGAAAGGTCTTTATGGACGTCACGGATGTCACCTACGAGGCGACTTTCAATAAAATTACGTCGTTTGGGTTCTTTTTAATCTTCTGCACCTTATTCTTTTCCATGGTATTTCTGCTATTCACGATGGCGCTTCCCTTGTTGCAGAATTCATCGGTCCAGTTTAACGTCATGGCGATTTCTGCCCCCCTTTTCTGCGCTGGCTATATCTTCTTTATTGCCTATAACGTCAATACCAGCCGGGTGCTTGAATACGTCCTCAATGTGACAATCGATTACGACACTCGGGATACGTTTTACTGTAACAATGAATATCGAATTCTCAACGACTATCCCAATGCGCGCTTTATGATGGTAAGTGAAGGTAATTATCGCGTGTTTACGCCAAAAAAGCGGGATTACGGGATCTGGCGTCTGACCTGTAAAAACGTCGCGCCTTTTTATTCCCTGGTAGAGGTTCAGGATAGAAAAGATATTGTTAAAAAAGAGAAAAAATAAAAAAGCGCCCCGGGGGCGCTCTTTCGACGGTGTGACTGGCTTAT
>NZ_JTLF01000228.1:0-2465 GCF_000798855.1 Enterobacter sp. ZOR0014
AATATTTAAATATAAGACAACCTTATGACGTCACAGAGTATGATTGTTAATCAGGGTATTCTTAAGAATAAGCGGTCAGGAAATTAAACGGTTTCAATAAAAAAGCCTGCTTTAATTGCAGGCCTTTGCTTCTTGTCGACGGAGACGGGTGCTATAAAGGGCTTAAATCTGATAATCAATCGCCACTTCTTCTGGCTCCATCACCTGACGTTTAATCTCATCAACGGACAGCCCGGCGTTGCAAAGTTCGATAAAACGCCACACATAGTTGCGCTGCAGCTGTCCACGCTTCAGGCCGAGCCATACGGTATTGGCATCAAACAGATGACGTGTATCAAGACGCACCAGATCTCCCCCCTCGCGTTCGCCACTGGACTGTTCTGCCACCAGACCTATGCCCAGCCCGAGCTCGACGTAGGTTTTGATTACATCAGAGTCCTGTGCGCTCAGCACCACGTCCGGCGTGAGCCCTTTGCGGTTGAAGGCTTCATCAATGCGCGAGCGTCCGGTAATGCCCTGGCGATAGGTAATCAGCGGCCATTTGGCAATGTCTTCCAGCGTCAGGGGCGAAACCTGATTCAACGGATGATCGGCGGGGAGCAACAAACTGTGATACCAGCGGAACCAGGGAAAAGCCACCAGCAGCGGGTCGTTGCTCAGGCGTTCACTGGCAATGCCGATATCTGCCCCACCGTTTTGCAGCAGCACTTCAATTTCCTGCGGCGTCCCCTGGATAAGCTCCAGGCGGACGTCGGGAAAGAGTTCGCGGAAGGCTTTAATCACCGGCGGCAGGCTATAACGCGCCTGGGTGTGGGTGGTAGCGATAGTGAGAACGCCCGAGGCGTCATTCGTGAAGAGATCCGCCAGGCGGCGCACATTACTGGCTTCGTTGAGGATCCGCTCCGCAATGGTCAGCAAGGCTTTGCCCGGCTCCGTCATGCCAAGAAGACGTTTGCCGCGACGGATAAAAATCTCTATCCCCAGTTCTTCTTCCAGCTCGCGGATATGGCGACTGACGCCGGACTGAGAGGTATAAAGCATATTGGCGACCTCGGTCAGGTTGTAATCCCGCCTGGCCGCCTCACGGATAATTTTAAGTTGCTGGAAATTCACGATTCACTCCGGCGCATCTGACATAACGCTATTGTTAGAGTCAGCCGCACTGCAGAACAAATAATAAAAACCCGCAACTTATGCTTTTATGGAATATCAGCTCACGAGCTGGAGTTCACGGTTCTCAAGCGATGGCTTGCTGACCAGCGACATCAAAATCTCTTTTACCGCCTGCGCCTGTGGCGTCAGCGAGCCGCGTGCGGACATGTTGAGCGACAGCGGCAGGCTCATCGAAGGCGTGGTGATCCGTGCCATCCAGCCATTTGCCGCACTGCAGAGCGAGCGCGCTGCGGATTCTGGCAACACGGTTACGCCCATTCCGCTGGCAATGGCCGCGGTCAGCGTGGAGAGTGAGTCGATCTCGCCGATGATTTTGGCCGTCAGGCGACGCAGGGAGAATGCTTCATCCACGCGCACACGCACGGCGCTGTAATCACGCGGCAGATAGAGGTTCATTTCTGCCACGGCGGTAAGATCGACGCTCTGCCCCGGACAGTCGCGGGTGCCCACGAGGTAGAGATCTTCTTTCAGCAGCGGCTGGCTGGTGATCCCGGCGACCGGAGAACGATCGTAAAGGACCGCCATATCCAGCTGTCCATTGAGCAGTTTGTCATTGAGTACCGAACCGCTGTTCTCGTGCAGATAGACCAGCACTTCCGGTAGCTCAGCACGAACGGCCTGCAGCAGCGGCATGGTGATAGAAGACGCCGCAGTGCCCGGCGCAAGACCAATGGAAACGTGCCCGCTGAGGGTCTGGCCGACGTTGTTGACCGCCAGTTGCGCCTGTTCGCACTGGCGCAGAATAGTGCGGGCATGGGTATAAAGAATTTTTCCGGCTTCCGTTGGCGTGACGCCGCGTTTGGTACGAATCAATAATTGCTGATCCATCTCGCCTTCCAGAGTAGCCACCTGCTGGCTCAGCGCAGGCTGCGCGATATGCAGCACTTCTGCCGCTTGAGTCAGGCTGCCGATATCGACGATTTTTACGAAGTATTTCAGTCGTCTTAAGTTCATTTTGCCCCCTGTTCGAAATGCTTTGCCGGTACTGGCTATCGTTGTTGAACAGGTTTTGCAATATGAATGCCACTTTTACCGGGCGGTCTGAATTCCTCGCTAAGCGCCTGAAAATAAGGAAACCTAATCATGGAGGGGGGTTTTATTACTGAAACAGCAGTTTATGATCTGCCCCATTAGAGGTATATACGCACCAAAGCGGTGCATTACGCTGTCAAAAACATCACATTGCCGATTTTGTCAGCAAACGATCAAAAGGCGTTGATCCACCCTTTGACAAGCGCGGCTGACGTCGATAATATGCGCCCCGTTCACACGATTCCTCTGTAGTTCAGTCG
>NZ_JTLF01000212.1:0-4263 GCF_000798855.1 Enterobacter sp. ZOR0014
CTCCCTCTCCCCGTGGGAGAGGGCCGGGGTGAGGGCATCAGGCCGCTGAGATTTCCCTCACCCTAACCCTCTCCCAAAGGGAGAGGGGACAGATCGAGCGGTATTACTTAAACAACGCGTGCACGTTGTTTTGTTTGTAATTGAGCGTCGGGTGCAGTTCGTCCAGCTCGAACGACAGCGCCAGATAGCGGGCAGCCATCAACGCCGCAAAGTGCGCTTTGATAAGCCCAAACAGCATTTCCCCTACGGCTTCCCGACTTTCCAGGCTGCGCCCGGAACCGATCTTCAGCGTCATATGCACAAAGGCGTAATCCTGCTTACCGTCGGCCATCTGCCAGGTATCCAGCCAGTGGGCGCGGCTGCGGATACCGCCGATCGGGAAGATGCCCGTGGCGGCCAGCGCCTCGTTCACTTTGGCGAACAACCCCGGCAGGTCTGCCTGCTCGCGGATGTTGTCGGTACATTCAGCAATAAAGTGCGGCATGGTGGCTCCTCACGCGGGCAGGGGGAAAACGGCGTTAACCTGGCCGGTGCCGGAGCTGGCGAACAACTCGGTGAGAAACTCCACCTTGCCGTCGTATTTGTCCCAGCCGAGCATGCCCAGCAGCATCACCGTGTCATGCATATTGCCTTCGCCGTAGCAGTAGTCGGCGTATTCCGGCAGCATGCTGCAGAATTCTTTGAACTGCCCCTCGCGCCACAGCTTCACCACGCGCTCGTCCATCTGGCGGTCAAACTCGCGGGTATAGCTGTTCATCCCTTCTTCCGCGCGCTGGTCGTCGATAAAGCGGTGCGACAGTGAGCCGCTGGCGAGCACCGCTACGGTGCCGTCGTATTTTTTGATGGCGCTGACGATGGCCTCACCGAGTTTGCGGCTGTCGGCGAAGTCGTGAACGGTGCAGAACGCCGAGATAGAGACCACTTTGAAGTGTTTATCCGGGTTCATGTAACGCATCGGCACCAGCGTGCCGTACTCCAGCTTCAGGCTCGGGATGTTGTGCGCCTTGGCGCGCACGCCGAGCTTCACCGCCTCGTCGGCAATCAGCTGGCCGAGCGCCGGGTTGCCGTCGTAGTCGTAAGTCATGTCGCGGATAAAGTGCGGCAGTTCGTTGCTGGTGTAGACGCCTGAAAAATGGTCCGCACAGTTGATGTGGTATGCGCTGTTCACCAGCCAGTGGGTATCGAAGACGATGATGGTGTCCACGCCCAGCTCGCGGCAGCGCTTGCCGATCTCTTTATGCCCGTCGATGGCGCCCTGACGGCAGCCGTGGTTTTTCCCCGGCAGCTCGGAGAGATACATTGACGGGACGTGGGTGATTTTTGCCGCTAACGCTAATGTACCCATGATCAGATCCCCCATTTTGGAATCGGATGGTCGCCCATGGAGATGCAGACGTTCTTCATCTCCGCAAACACCTCGAAGCTGTACTCGCCGCCTTCGCGCCCGGTGCCGGAGGCCTTCACGCCGCCAAACGGCTGGCGCAGGTCGCGCACGTTCTGGGTATTGACGAACACCATGCCCGCTTCGATATTGCGCGCCAGGCGCAGCACTTTGCTGACGTCCTGGGTCCAGATGTACGACGCCAGACCGTACTCCACGTCGTTCGCCAGGCGCAGACCTTCCGCTTCATCCTTAAACGGCAGCAGGCAGGCCACCGGCCCGAAGATCTCCTCCTGCGCCACGCGCATGCGGTTGTCGACGTCCGCCAGTACGGTCGGGCGCAGGAAGTTGCCGCCTTTCAGATGTGCAGGCAGGTCGGTCGGTTTGTCCGGGCCGCCCGCCAGCAGGGTCGCGCCCTCTTCAATGCCGAGGCGAATATAGCCAGAGACTTTCTCCCAGTGTGACTTACTGATGAGTGCCCCAATCTGGGTGGTCGGATCGGTCGGGTCGCCCACGCGCAGACGGTTGGCACGCTCCGCAAAGCGTTTGACGAACTCCGGGTAGATGCTCTGCTGGATGAAGATGCGCGAGCCCGCGGTGCAGCGCTCGCCGTTGATGGAGAAGATGGTGAACAGGGCGGCATCCAGCGCGCGCTCGATGTCCGCGTCTTCAAAAATCAGCACCGGGGATTTGCCGCCCAGCTCCATGGAATACTTCTTCAGCCCGGCGTTTTTCATAATATTGCGCCCGGTGGCCGTGCCGCCGGTAAAGGAGACGGCTCGCACGTCGTGATGACGCACCAGCGCATCGCCTGCCGTCGCGCCGTAGCCCTGCACCACGTTGAGTACACCCGCCGGAATGCCCGCCTCCAGCGCCAGCTCGCCCAGACGGTCCGCGGTCAGCGGGGAGAGTTCAGACATTTTCAGTACCGCGGTATTACCCAGCGCCAGGCACGGGGCGACCTTCCAGGTGGCGGTCATGAACGGCACGTTCCACGGTGACACCAGCGCGCAGACGCCCACCGGCTGCACCAGGGTGTAGTTGAGCATTTTGTCGTCAACCGGGTAGGTTTTGCCGTTCATCTGCTGGCACACCTCGGCGAAAAACTCGAAGTTGTGCGATGCGCGCGGGATCAGCACGTTTTTAGTCTGGTGGATCGGCAGGCCGGTGTCGGCGGTCTCCATAGCGGCGATCTCGGGCACGTTCTGGTCGATCAGATCGCCCAGACGACGCATCAGCCGCGCGCGTTCCTTCATCGGCAGGTTGGCCCATTTTGGAAACGCCTCTTTCGCGGCGGCTACGGCCTGATGGATTTCGGCTTCACCGCCGGAAGCCACTTCGGCCAGCACCTCGCCGGAGGCCGGATTGGTGGTGTGGAAATAGTCGCTTCCCGCCACGTTTTTGCCGTTGATCCAATGGTTAATTTTTTTCATTTTGCCGTCTCCTCACTCACAATTCGGTTTACCAGGCGTCCCACGCCTTCCACTTCCACCACCACTTCATCCCCCGGCACCACGTCGGACAGCCCCTTCGGCGTGCCGGTGGCAATCATGTCGCCCGGTTGCAGGGTCATAAAATCGCTCAGGTAGGCAATCAGGAACGGGATGCTGAAAATCAGATCCGCCGTCGTGCCAAGCTGTCGCAGTTCGCCGTTAACGAAGGTGCGCAGGGCGAGGTTGTGCGGGTCGGGAATGGCTTCTTTTGGCACGATGTTTGGGGAAATGGGGGTCAGCCCGTCGCGGCTTTTCACCCGCAGGTTTGGGCGGTAGTAGTTCTCGAGATAGTCGCGGATGGCGTAGTCGTTGCAGACCGTATAGCCCGCAACAACGTCCATCGCCTCGGCTTCACTGACCTTACGGGCGGTTTTGCCGATGACCACCACCAGCTCCGCTTCGTAGTGCATGTAGTCGATGTTGTTCGGGCGCACCGAGGTCTGGTCGTCACCGTTGAAAGTGTTCGGCGCTTTGATAAACACCAGCGGCTCGGTGGGGGGCTTGAAGTCCAGCTCGCTGGCGTGGTCGGCGTAGTTCAGGCCAAGGGCGAACAGCGTGGCGTGCGGGGGCGTGCGGTGAGCGATAGCGACGTCGCGTTCGTCCACCACCGGGTTTTCCAGCGGCGGAAACCCTTTTGCCAGAATGCGTACCCGGTCTCCAGGGCGGATCTCGACGCGGCTGTGCGGGGTGCCGAGCAATATCGCATCGCCGGGATTAAGGGTCGCGAACTCACTCAGGGCGCTCAGCAGCTGCGCGGCGTTGCGATGCAAATCGGCCGTATTCCAGTGGTCCGCCTCGCGGCCGTTAATCTCGGTGATGAGGGTCAGGTTATCCACGTTATCAACGTTGACCAGCTCGCCCAGCGGGCAGAATCCGTCCCGGCATTTCGCCTTGATCGCCGGGCGGTAGAAGCTCTCTTCCGGCAGACTCACCTCGTTGGCCAGCGCATATCCGGCAATGTACGCCGCCGCGTCTTCCTCGCGCACCTTGCTGGCCGTTTTGCCCACCACCAGCGCGACCGTTGCGCCGCTTAGCACCGTTTTACCCTGCGGGAAGGGAATGGGATCGCCTGCGCGGATCACGGTGTTATGCGGTTTGATAAACCACACTGCCGTTTTCGGCGGCGTGTTGTAGGGGGCTTTTTCAAACGCCTCAGCCCAGGCATCGCGCTGGCTTTGATGATTCAACGCGACGGCAAAAACGGTACCTTTCATTCACCTGCTCCTCACCCCGGCAGTCCGGGTTATGATTTCATTAATATGTTAATGATCTGGTTTTATGCTTTTGCTGTTTATTTCGCAATCAGAAGTGAAAAATTTGTGATATGAATAACAATAAATTTACATATTCATTTTTATTTTGATTAAAATCAGTGCGTTAACAAAATTG
>NZ_JTLF01000158.1:0-28932 GCF_000798855.1 Enterobacter sp. ZOR0014
GAACATTTCAATCAGCATTTTCACCACGACTTTTCGCACCTTAGCAGGCGCCCCCACCGCACACAGCGGCTTATGGACTTCGCCAGGCCAGAACACCACAAAATCCCCTTCGCTCAGCACCACGGTTTTCTCCTGCTCGCCTTCCGGCAGGAACGCGATGTCTTTGTCCGCCAGCCAGTCGGTATCCGGCGTACCGTGCGGCAGGGTGCTGAAGGTCATCCCTTCCTGACCCTTCATCACGATCTGGATGTCCAGATAGCGCGCATGAAACTCTGCGCGGCGTTCAGCAAACGGCTGAGTCATGTCTTCCGAGACCAGATAAAACAGAGTGTTGCCATCGATATCATACTTGCCGGGCGGCGTGGCGTCGGTGACGTGCCGCTTTATATAGTCAATGGCCTGGCGCAGTTCGTCAGGCAGCCAGGGCTGGAGATGGTGGATGTTGCCGATGATCATGAGAAAACCCTCAATGTAAAACAACGTTTCATTTTTGTCTTTTATACGAGAGTTCGCGCTGCCATACCAGCCCTTTTTCTGTGACCTTTGCGCGAGCGCATGTTTATCGGGAAAGGTGTTAATTCACTGTTAATCACACACAGGCAATTATGCAGCGGTTATGCATAACCTCATTTCGCGCGCGTGATAGCGCCAACATAACTTCCTGAATCGAAAGCGTAAATCACAAAACCTGCTGCCGTATCACATTTTATCACTTTAATAATTTCCTTTATAAACTCATAATTATTTATGGATTTTCCTTAAGTCAAAAATAGTTAACTGCCATTATTGCATAGCTATTCCCGCCACCAGATTTTAACCATTAAAATCAATGATATAACTAATTATTTCGAAACATAAAATTCTACAAAATAATAACAAATACAAATATTGCCACCGAATGCTGCTTAGCTATTCACGTACCAATAATATGAAATTAATCATTATCTGATGCGAATCATGCAAATGAAAACAAACACCTTAATATCCATTTTCGCGTGAACTGCATCACAATAATGATTATTTAACCGCCTAGTATGAACCACGAAATCAATTGAGCTTAGCCGCCATGAAATTAAACACATCACATGGCGCATGCCCTTTTTATTCTGAAAAACAGTTAAAGGAATAATTATGGAAAAGCATTACGTCGGTTCTGAAATTGGTCAATTGCGTAGCGTTATGCTGCACCGCCCAAATTTAAGTCTGAAACGTTTAACGCCATCGAATTGTCAGGAACTGCTTTTCGATGATGTGCTCTCGGTAGAACGGGCGGGCGAAGAGCATGATATCTTCGCAAACACGCTGCGCGAGCAGGGTGTGGAAGTCCTGCTGTTAACCGACCTCCTGACACAAACGCTTGATATTACAGAAGCGAAAGCCTGGCTGCTGGAGACGCAAATCTCGGACTATCGCCTCGGGCCTACCTTTGCGGGCGACGTGCGCGGCTGGCTGGCGGACATGCCGCACCGTGAACTGGCGCGCAGATTAAGCGGCGGATTAACCTACGGCGAAATTCCGGCGGCCATCAAAAATATGGTGGTAGATACCCACACGGCCAATGACTTTATTATGAAGCCGCTGCCCAACCATTTATTTACCCGTGACACTTCCTGCTGGATTTATAACGGCGTCTCCATTAACCCGATGGCTAAACCCGCCCGTCAGCGTGAAACCAATAACCTTCGGGCAATATATCGCTGGCATCCGGCATTTGCCGACGGCGATTTTATTAAGTATTTCGGCGACGAAAATATTAATTACGACCACGCTACCCTGGAAGGCGGCGACGTATTAGTGATTGGTCGCGGGGCGGTATTGATCGGCATGTCCGAACGCACGACGCCGCAGGGCGTGGAGTTCCTCGCCAACAGCCTGTTCAAACACCGCCAGGCCGAGCGCGTGATCGCCGTTGAGCTGCCAAAACACCGCTCCTGCATGCACCTCGACACCGTGATGACCCACATCGACGTGGACACTTTCTCCGTCTATCCGGAAGTCGTGCGCAAAGACGCCCAGTGCTGGACGCTCACCCCGGACGGGCGCGGCGGCCTGCAACGTACCCAGGAAACCGACCTGCTGCACGCCATCGAGAAAGCGCTCGGCATTAACCAGGTGCGCCTGATCACCACCGGCGGCGACGCCTTTGAAGCCGAACGCGAACAGTGGAACGACGCCAACAACGTTCTGACCATCCGTCCCGGCGTGGTGATTGGCTACGAGCGCAACGTCTGGACTAACGAGAAGTACGACAAAGCCGGCATCACCGTGCTGCCTATCCCGGGCGATGAGCTGGGACGCGGCCGCGGCGGCGCACGCTGCATGAGCTGCCCACTGGAACGCGACGGAATTTAAAGGAGCCATCATGGAACGAAAACCCACTCTGGTTGTGGCCCTTGGCGGCAACGCACTGCTGAAGCGCGGCGAGCCGCTGGAAGCAGAGATCCAGCGCCAGAACATTGAGCAGGCCGCCCGCACCATCGCCGGGCTCACGGCGCAGTGGCGCGTGGTGCTGGTTCACGGCAACGGTCCACAGGTCGGGCTGCTGGCGCTGCAGAACAGCGCCTACGACAAAGTGACCCCTTACCCACTGGACGTTCTTGGTGCCGAAAGCCAGGGGATGATCGGCTACATGCTCCAGCAGGCGCTGAAAAACAGCCTGCCGCAGCGTGAGGTGAGCGTCCTGCTCACGCAGGTGGAAGTGGACGCCGCCGACCCGGCGTTCAGCAACCCGACCAAATACATCGGCCCGGTGTACAGCGAAGCCCAGGCAAAAACGCTGGCCGCGGAAAAAGGCTGGGTGTTTAAGGCCGACGGCAGCTACTTCCGTCGCGTGGTGCCGTCACCGCAGCCGAAACGCATCGTCGAGAGCGACGCCATCACGGCGCTGATCCAGCGCGACCACCTGGTGATCTGCAACGGCGGCGGCGGCGTGCCGGTGGTGGAAAACGCCAACGGCTATCACGGCATTGAGGCGGTGATCGATAAAGACCTCTCCGCCGCCCTGCTGGCGCGCCAGATTGAGGCCGACGCCCTGCTGATCCTCACCGATGCCGACGCGGTGTACCTCGACTGGGGAAAACCGACCCAGCGCCCGCTGGCGCAGGTGACGCCAGAACTGCTCAGAGGCATGCAGTTTGACGCCGGATCGATGGGGCCGAAAGTGGCCGCCTGCCGCGAGTTTGTTGAAGCCTGCAACGGCATTGCCGGGATCGGCGCGCTGGCCGATGGGGCAGAGATTCTGGCGGGCGAGAAAGGCACGTTAATTCGTAACTGAACATACATTTAAAAAGGATTTCCCATATGACCATCAACCTGAAAAACCGCAACTTCCTGAAACTGCTGGACTACACCCCGGCGGAGATCCAGTACCTGATCGACCTCGCCATCGAGCTGAAAGCGGCCAAAAAAGCCGGACGCGAAAAGCAAACCCTGGTCGGCAAAAACATCGCCCTGATCTTTGAAAAAACCTCCACCCGCACCCGCTGCGCCTTCGAAGTGGGCGCGTTTGACCAGGGTGCGCAGGTGACCTACCTCGGCCCAAGCGGATCGCAGATCGGCCATAAAGAGTCGATGAAAGACACCGCCCGCGTGTTGGGGCGTATGTATGACGGTATCGAATACCGCGGCTACGGCCAGGCGATTGTTGAAGAGCTGGGTGAATACGCGGGCGTACCGGTGTGGAACGGCCTGACCGACGAATTCCATCCGACGCAGATCCTCGCCGATCTGATGACCATGCTGGAGCACGCCCCGGGCAAAACCCTGCCGGAGCTAAGCTTTGCTTATCTCGGCGACGCACGCAACAACATGGGCAACTCCCTGATGGTCGGCGCGGCCAAAATGGGGATGGACATCCGCCTGGTGGCACCGAAATCCTTCTGGCCGGAAGCGGGTCTGGTTGAGCAGTGCCGTGCCATCGCGAAAGAAACGGGCGCGCGCATCACCCTGACCGACGACGTGGAAGAAGGCGTGCGCGGGACGGATTTCCTCTACACCGACGTGTGGGTCTCCATGGGCGAGCCGAAAGAGGCGTGGGCCGAACGCGTCAGCCTGATGAAGCCGTATCAAATTAACGCGGACGTCATGAAAGCCACCGGCAACCCGAACGTCAAGTTCATGCACTGCCTGCCGGCGTTTCACAACGAGCACACCAAAGTGGGCCGCGAAATCGAAATGGCCTATGGCCTGAAAGGGCTGGAGGTGACGGAAGAGGTCTTCGAATCCCCGAACTCTATCGTCTTTGATGAAGCAGAAAACCGCATGCATACCATTAAAGCGGTCATGGTGGCGACACTCGGCGACTAATCACCGCCCGGCGCGCCGCGGGGTGCGCCGGGTTTCAGGAGAACATCATGGGCAAGTTCAAATTTCCCTCCGCATACACCATTCTCTTTTTTCTGATTGCCGTCGTTGCCGTCCTGACGTGGATTGTTCCGGCCGGGCAGTATCACATGGCCATGAACGAGGCGCTCGGCAAGGACGTGCCGGTTGCCGGAACCTATGCGCACGTAGCGGCCCATCCGCAGGGACTGGTTTCCGTGCTGATGGCCCCGATTGCCGGGTTGTACGATCCCGAGTCCGGCCAGGCCGGGGCGATCGACGTTGCGCTGTTTATACTGATCATCGGGGGATTCCTTGGGATCGTCACCAAAACCGGGGCCATTGACGCCGGGATCGAACGCGTCACCACCCGGTTGCGCGGTCGCGAAGAGTGGATGATCCCGATCCTGATGGCGCTGTTTGCCGCAGGCGGCACCATTTACGGCATGGCCGAAGAGTCCCTGCCGTTCTATACCCTGCTGGTTCCGGTGATGTTGGCCGCCCGTTTCGACCCGGTGGTAGCCGCCTCCACCGTGCTGCTCGGCGCCGGGATCGGCACGCTTGGCTCCACCATTAACCCGTTCGCGACGGTGATCGCCGCCAACGCCGCCGGGATACCCTTCACCAACGGTATCGCCCTGCGCGTGGCGCTGCTGGTCATCGGGTGGATCATCTGCGTGGCGTGGGTGATGCGCTATGCCCGCAAAGTGCGCAAGGATCCCTCTCTCTCCATCGTGGCGGACAAACAGGAGGAGAACCTCGCCCACTTCCTCGGCAACAAGGGCGAACAGTCGCTGGAATTCACCCCGGTGCGCAAAATCATCCTGGTGATTTTCGCCCTTGCCTTCGCGGTTATGATCTACGGCGTGGCGGTGCTCGGCTGGTGGATGGCGGAGATCTCAGCGGTGTTTCTCGCCAGTGCAATAATCGTCGGCCTGATCGCCCGCATGAGCGAAGAGGAACTGACCTCAACCTTTATCAACGGCGCGCGAGATTTGCTGGGCGTCGCGCTGATTATCGGTATCGCGCGCGGTATCGTAGTGATCATGGATAAGGGCATGATTACCCACACCATTTTGCACAGCGCCGAGGGAATGGTTACCGGCTTATCGACGGTGGCGTTCATCAACGTGATGTACTGGCTGGAGGTGGTGCTGTCGTTTCTTGTGCCTTCTTCGTCCGGCCTGGCCGTTCTGACGATGCCGATCATGGCGCCTCTTGCCGATTTCGCTAACGTCAACCGCGACCTGGTGGTTACGGCTTACCAGTCGGCGTCCGGTATCGTTAACCTGATCACTCCCACCTCTGCCGTCGTAATGGGCGGGCTGGCTATCGCCCGCGTGCCTTACGTGCGCTATCTGAAATGGGTCGCGCCGCTGCTGGGGATTTTAACGGTGGTGATTATGGTGGCGTTAAGTCTGGGGGCGTTGTTGTAATTTGCCGGATGGCGCTGCGCTTATCCGGCCTGTGGATCGGTGCGGTGTCACCGGTTATTTCGGGAACTGATATGGGAACTATGATGGATTACGAAGAGTACTCTCCCAAAGAGCAACTACAGCTAACGGTCTGCCAGCGTCTGATCGCGGAAAAGGGCTATCTCTCTCAGGAGGAGATCCGCCGCGACTTACAGGAGCGGGGTTTTGAGACCATCAGCCAGTCCACCGTTTCACGTCTGCTCAAGTTGCTCGGTGTCATAAAAATTCGAAATGCCAAAGGGCTAAAGATTTATTCGCTGAATCCCCAGCTGCGCCCGGCTCCTGATGCCGCGCGCACCGTGTCCGAAATGGTGGTGAGCGTTGAGCACAATAGCGAATTTATCCTTATCCATACCGTTGCCGGATATGGCCGCGCGGTGGCGCGTATCCTGGATTATCACCAGTTACCGGAAATTTTAGGCGTGGTGGCCGGAAGCAGTATCGTCTGGGTCGCCCCTCGGGTGGTGAAGCGCACCGCGCTGGTGCATAAACAAATTAATTATTTACTCAGAGCGCATTAATATTCATAAAGAACCGTTTGCATTGAGTAAAGCGTGCATTAAATCGCTTGATCCGCAAAACGAGCTGCGTATAATGCCCGACAATTTGCCGGGAGGAAGCATGGTCAAGCGTGTACGACATAACGTCTTACCGCGTCTGAAATCAGACGCTGGCCTGCCGTTTTTCTTCCCGTTGCTTAATCTATTCCCAGAGCCCCTCATTTGAGGGGCTTTTTTTTGCCCGGCGTCAGGAGATAAACATGAATCCGCTTTATCAAAAACACATCATTTCCATAAACGACCTCAGCCGCGAAGAGCTGGAACTGGTTCTGGAAACCGCGGCAAAACTGAAGGCCAATCCGCAACCGGAGCTGCTGAAGCACAAGGTGATTGCGAGCTGCTTCTTTGAAGCCTCGACCCGCACCCGCCTCTCCTTTGAAACCTCCATGCACCGCCTGGGCGCGAGCGTGGTGGGCTTCTCAGACAGCAGCAACACGTCGCTGGGTAAAAAAGGCGAGACCCTGGCGGATACCATTTCAGTGATCAGCACCTACGTAGACGCGATTGTGATGCGCCACCCGCAGGAGGGCGCGGCGCGCCTGGCGACCGAGTTTTCCGGTGGCATCCCGGTACTGAACGCCGGGGACGGTGCTAACCAGCATCCAACGCAGACCCTGCTGGATCTGTTCACCATTCAGGAGACGCAGGGCACGCTGGAGAACCTGAACATCGCCATGGTCGGCGACCTGAAATATGGCCGCACCGTCCACTCCCTGACCCAGGCGCTGGCGAAATTTAACGGCAACCGCTTCTTCTTCATCGCCCCAGATGCGCTGGCGATGCCGCAGTACATTCTCGATATGCTGGACGAAAAAGGCATTGCGTGGAGCCTGCACGCCAGCATCGAAGAGGTGATGAGCCACGTGGATATTCTCTACATGACCCGCGTGCAGAAAGAGCGTCTGGATCCTTCCGAGTACGCCAACGTGAAGGCGCAGTTTGTCCTGCGCGCCAGCGACCTCGACGGCGCGCGCGACAACATGAAGGTGCTGCACCCGCTGCCGCGCATCGATGAGATCACCACAGACGTGGATAAAACGCCGCACGCCTGGTACTTCCAGCAGGCCGGGAACGGTATCTTCGCCCGCCAGGCGTTACTGGCACTGGTTCTGAATCGCGACTTAGCTCTGTAAGGGGAGACGACCATGACACACGATAACAAACTCCAGGTTGAAGCCATCAAACGTGGCACCGTGATTGACCACATCCCTGCGCAGGTGGGCTTTAAGCTGCTGACGCTGTTCAAACTGACCGAGACCGATCAGCGCATCACCATTGGCCTGAACCTGCCGTCGGGCGAGATGGGCCGCAAGGACTTGATCAAAATCGAGAATACCTTCCTGACCGACGAGCAGGTCAACCAGCTGTCGCTGTACGCACCGGATGCCACCGTCAACCGCATCGACGAGTATGAAGTGGTCGGCAAATCCCATCCTGGCCTGCCGGATCGCATTGAGAGCGTGCTGGTCTGTCCGAACAGCAACTGCATCAGTCATGCTGAGCCGGTTTCATCCTGTTTTGCAGTGAAAAAACGCGCTGATGACATCGCACTCAAATGCAAATACTGCGAAAAAGAGTTTTCTCATTATGTGGTGCTGGCCAACTAATTGAGGTTGGTAAAGGATCCCGGCCTCCCTATAATGGCCGGGAACATTTAATCAGCTGTTATTCTGGAGAAATCATGACCAAAGTACTCGCGACGGAAAATGCACCCGCGGCTATCGGCCCGTACGTTCAGGGCGTTGATCTGGGCAGCATGATCATCACCTCGGGCCAGATCCCGGTGAACCCAAAAACCGGTGAAGTGCCAGCCGACGTAGCGGCACAGGCGCGTCAGTCGCTGGAAAACGTGCAGGCTATCGTTGAATCTGCCGGTCTGAAAGTGGGCGACATCGTGAAAACGACCGTGTTCGTGAAAGATCTGAATGATTTCGCGACCGTTAACGCCACTTACGAAGCATTCTTTACCGAACACAATGCGACCTTCCCGGCGCGCTCCTGCGTTGAAGTGGCGCGTCTGCCAAAAGACGTGAAAATTGAAATCGAAGCGATCGCCGTGCGCCGCTAATCAATTTCAGGCAAATCAGGGCAGCTTCGGCTGCCTTTTTTATTTGGCTATTTTTACCTTCGTAATACGATGACGACGCGGTCCGGGAATAAATACACTCGCACACCTTTATAAATTCCCGCTTCGGACAAAAATGAAAATCTCCAGAATTGCGTTGGCTATGGCCACTCTTACGGTAGCCTCTTCTGCGCTGGCACATGGCTATATCGAATCCCCTGCCAGCCGCGCTTATATGTGTAAACAGGGACAAAACATTGACTGCGGTCTGGTGGAATATGAACCCCAGAGCGTAGAACGTGCCTCCGGTTTCCCGTCAGGGAGCCTGCCGCCGGATGGCGAACTCGCCAGCGCCGGGATTGCCAACTACTCGCAGCTTGATAAGCAAAGCCAGAATGCCTGGACCAAAACGCCGATGACCGCCGGGGTACATCAGTTTGTCTGGCACCACACCGCGCCGCACAAAACCACCAACTGGCGCTATTACATCACCAAACAAAACTGGAATCCGAATAAGCCGCTGACCCGCGACCAGTTCGACTTAACGCCGTTTTGTACGGTAAACGGCAACGGCCAGGCGCCCGCAATGACCCAGTCGATGAACTGTAACGTGCCGGAACGTACCGGTTATCAGGTGATTTACGGCGTGTGGGAAATTGCCGATACGCCCAACAGTTTCTATCAGGCCATCGACGTGGACTTCGGTAACGGCGGCAACGTCACGCCGGATGAAACCCCGGCCGCCGCCTCCGTATGGAGCAAAACGCTGAGCGGCCAGGTTGCAGGTAACAACCTCAACGTGGGCGATAAAGTGATTGCTCGCTTCTTCGATGCCAACGGCGAAATTGCCTCCATGGCGACCGAGCTGACTATCGCCTCGGCTCAACAGGGAGATGCCAACCAGTGGGCCTACGATCTGGCGCAAAAAATTAACAGCGCTCATCACGACGTGCGCGTCGGCGTGAAGGATGAAAGCGGAGACGTTAGCCCGGTTCACGGCGCAAACAGCGTCTTCGTAAAAGAAGGCAGTACGCTGAAGTCAGTGGCTATCTCTTATGAAGAGCAAAAAGCGGTGGTTAATGAATCCATTGCCGTGACTGACCTGCATTACAGCAAAGTGACTCACGGTGCCGCGACGGTGACATTCCACGTCAATACGCAGGGTGACGTGAACCTTGAAGCACACGTATTGAACCATCCCGGAGCGGAAAAAGGTTATCTGAAGCAGGATATGAATAACAGCAACCAGGATGTGACCATGAACCTGACAAACGTCACGCCAGGACACCACATGCTGAAATACTACGCCACCAATAAAGCCGGCACCCTGTTCGCGCAGGACGTGCTGGATATGATGCTCGAAGGTGAAGCAACCTCCGGCGATACCGGTAAATCTGATTTTATCTTCCCGGATAACCTTGCCTCTTATAAGGCGGGCACCGTGGTGTTGCAGCCCAAAGACGGTAAGACCTACGAGTGCAAGCCGTTCCCGTACAGTGGGTACTGCAAGCAGTACAGTTCGACCTCTACCCAGTTCGAGCCCGGCGTGGGATCAGACTGGAAAGAGGCGTGGATGTTGAAGAACTGAGTTGCCTTTACGCCCGGCGGCACTTCGTTTGCCGGGCCTACACGTCACGTAGGCCCGGTAAGCGTAGCGCCACCGGGCGCTTATGTTACTGGTTTCGCGTCGCTCTGAGCAGCGTCTCCAGCGGATAGACCGCCGCGATGACCACTTCGTCCTGCACCTTCGCCGCGTTATCCAGCTCGCGTTGAATCGAGGCGATCTCTTTGTCATCCAGCGTGCCCTGTCGCGCCACCAGATCCGTCAGCCTCAGGCCAATTGCGGCAAGCTTATCCACCTCCAGGATCACCGGTTTAATCGCCTTCAGCTGATAGCTGTTTTCGCTCAGCGCCAGCGCGTCGCTGGTGTTGCTCTGCCAGCGATTAAAGACGTGGCGCAGCGCGTCGGCGCTTTCCGTGTCTTCCGCATCGCTCACCAGACGGTCCGCCCATTTGTTCATCTGACGCACGGTGATGCTTTCCGCATTCAGCGCATCCGCGAGGCGGTTAAGCGGCTCAAACTGGTGATAGTTTCCCGCCTGGAACTTGAGGTGCTGACGGGTGTAATACTGGGCCGGTTCAAGCGCCTGCGCGAGGATTTGCAGCGGCAACGTGTCGGCATTATTCGCGAGCCGCGTGAATTGCACCTGCTGCTGGGTATGCTGCTGCAGGCCAACCGACACCGTCGTCCAGCTGTCCATCGCCTGCAGGCGGGTATACATGTTATCGACATCATTGACGTCCTGCGCGGACCATAACCGCTCCGCCACCGCAAACGTCCGCGGCCACAGGCGGATATCCAGCACCGGCGCGACCACATTTTCCGCCCACAGCGCGGCTTCTCCGCCGAGCAAATTAGCCTGATTCGCCACGTCCGGCACTACCGGTGGGATCCCTTTCGGCACCTCGTCCAGACGGGTACCGCTAATCGGATAGCGGGTATTGCCCACCAGGAAGTAACCGGTGAGCTTGTCGTTATCGACGGAGACGACCGGGCGCGTTTCGCCCATCCAGGTATCAACGGTAAACGTCACCTGATTGTCGTCGCGCCACGCAATATCCTGCACCGCACGGCGGGATTTCCCGGCAAAATCAATAAAACCGCGCCAGCCGGCGTCCCCTTTCACCAGGGTAAAACTCCCCTCGACCGGCTTGCCTTTCAGACGCGGCATGGAGAAGGCCCAGCTCTGGGCGCTGTCGGTGTCTGCTATCACGTCCACGCCATTCAGCCCCTGAGGAACGATTTCATTGCGGTAGTGATAGGCGGTGGACTGGGGTTGATCGAGGTAGAAACCGGTCGAAAGAATGCCCTTGTAGCCGGTTTGCGCCACCTTACCCAGCGCGTCCTGCCCCTGCCAGGACTGGATCAGAATGCTTTTCGGTAAGTCAGGATGATAGATCTCATCCCAGCCGACCATCTGCCGATGATGTTTCTCGAGGATCGTCTCCAGCTTGCGGTTGAAATAGGCCTGCAGCGCGTGGCTGTCCGCCAGCGTGTTGTCGCGCATGAACGTCTGGATCGCGGCGTTCGCTTTCCACTGGCTGTCGTCCACCTCATCCCCGCCGATGTGCAGATACGGATCCGGGAAGATCGCCGCCAGTTCGCTGACCATCGCGTCAGCAAAGGCGTATGTGGCCTCTTTGGTCGGATCAAGCACCGGCTTCAGCACGCCCCAGTTGCGCTCCATTTTGTAGGGCCCCGGCGCGCTCATCAGCTCCGGGTAGGCCACAGCAATCGCCGAGGCGTGGCCCGGCATGTCGATCTCCGGCACCACGCGGATGCCGCGCTCGGTGGCATAGCGAACAATCTCGCGCATCTGCTCAGGGGTATAGAACAGCCCGTCGCTGGCAAGCTGCGTCAGCTTCGGGTAACGCTTCGAGCTGAAGCGCCAGCCCTGATCGTCGGTTAAGTGCCAGTGCAGGACGTTAAGCTTTGCGGCCGCCATGCCGTCAATCTGGCGTTTGATATCCGCGACGGGAATGAAATGGCGCGCCGAGTCGAGCAGCAGCCCTCGCCACGGGAAGCGCGGCGCGTCTTCAATGGTCACCCACGGCAGCGACGTGTTTTCCGCGCCGTTTTGCACCAGCTGGAGCAGCGTTTCCATCGCCCGCAGCGCACCGAAGCGGGTGTTGGCGGAGATGTTCACACCGTTGGCATCCACCGTTAGCTTATAGCTTTCATCGCTGTCCGGCAGCGGCTGCGGCTTCACCTTTTTGGCGATGGCGATGCGAATGGTCGGTTTGTCCGGTTGCTCAGCCTGCGGCTGTAGCGTCCAGCCGGTTTGCAGGGCGATACGCTGACGCAGGCGGTTGACCGCGGCGCCGAGATCGTCGCCGCTGACGGTCACGGAAAGTTGGCTGGTGAGCACCAGTGCGCCCTGCGTGGTCGGGCGTTCCACCTTCGCAGGCCAGGGCATTAACGGGAGATCCCCTGCCGGGGCGGCAAAGGCAGAGGCGCCGAGCAGCAGCCCGGCGGTTAAGAGACTGTACCGTAACATGAATGTTCCTTATCTGACGGGCCAAATAAAGGCAAAACATTCTGTTAACATGCGTACAAATTGTCGTCAAGCGAATGCGCCGACGGCGATCACAGGTTGTTGAATTTGGGAAGAAAGCTATTGCCCGGTGGCGCTGCGCTTACCGGGCCTACGTGACGGGAGTAGGCCGGGTAAGGCGAAGCCGCCACCCGGCAAAAAATCACTGCCATCCATACCGACGCGCATAAAACCCTTTCACCATCTGCGTCAGCACCATGTAGCCCGCGAGGATCGCCACCAGCCACGGGAAGTAGCTCAGCGGAAGCGCCTGAAGCTGCAGGTAACTTGCCAGCGGCGAGAACGGCAGCGCGATGCCGAGCGCCATCACAATGCCCGTCATCACAATCAGCGGCCATGCGGCACGGCTCTGGATGAACGGAATGCGGCGCGTGCGGATCATATGCACAATCAGCGTTTGCGACAGCAGACCCACCACGAACCAGCCGGACTGGAACAACGTCTGATGTTCCGGCGTGTTGGCATGGAACACAAACCACATCAGGCAGAAGGTCAGGATATCGAAGATGGAGCTGATCGGCCCAAAAAACAGCATAAAGCGCCCCAGATCGGACGGGTTCCAGCGCTGCGGCTTCTGGATCTGCTCGTCGTCGACGTTATCAAACGGGATCGCCACCTGGGACACGTCGTACATCAGGTTCTGGATCAGCAGGTGCAACGGCAGCATCGGCAGGAACGGCAGAAACGCGCTGGCCACCAGGACGCTGAACACGTTACCGAAGTTGGAGCTGGCGGTCATTTTGATGTACTTGAGCATGTTGGCGAAGGTGCGACGCCCTTCGATAACGCCCTCCTCCAGCACCATCAGGCTTTTTTCCAGCAGGATAATATCCGCCGCTTCGCGGGCGATATCTACCGCGCCGTCCACGGAGATGCCAATATCCGCGGCACGCAGGGCGGGCGCATCGTTGATGCCGTCGCCCATAAAGCCCACAACGTGCCCTTCACGACGCAGCAGGGTAACAATGCGCTCTTTGTGCATCGGTGTCAGGCGGGCAAACAGCGTGGTGTGCTGCGCCAGTTTCGCCAGCTCGTCGTCGGACAGGTGCTCAATGTCGCTGCCCACGACCACATCGCCCGCATCCAGCCCTACTTCGTGACACACTTTCGCGGCCACCAGCTCGCTGTCGCCGGTGAGGATTTTAACGGTGATACCGCTCGCCTTCAGCGCTTTGAGCGCAGGCGCGGTGGTCTCTTTCGGCGGATCGAGGAATGCGATGTAACCCTCGAGGATCAAATCGGATTCGTCGATACGCTGATAGTCCCCCTCGCGCGCGGGCAGAAACTTGCTCGCCACCGCCACCACGCGCAGCCCCTGACGGTTCAGGTTGTCGGTAACGCGCTTGATGCGGCGCAGCATGGTGTCGTCCAGCGGCACGATCTCACCGTTATGGCGCACCTGCGTCGACACATTCAGGATCTCCTGCAGCGCGCCTTTGCAGATCAGCTGGTGCACGTCCGGCTGCTCGCTCACCACCACCGACATGCGGCGGCGTTCAAAGTCGAACGGGATCTCATCCACCTTCTGCCAGCGACCGGAGAGCGTGCGGGCGGCTTCCTCATCGACCCCTTCCAGCACCGCCACGTCGAGCAGGTTCTTCAGCCCGGTCTGGTAATGGCTGTTCAGCCACGCGCTGTGCAGCACGCGTTCGCTGGTTTTACCGGCGATATCGGTGTGGTTCTCCAGCACGATTTTATCCTGCGTCAGGGTGCCGGTTTTGTCGGTGCAGAGAATGTCCATCGCGCCAAAGTTCTGGATAGCGTCGAGGTGCTTGACGATCACTTTCTGTTTCGAGAGCTTCACCGCCCCACGCGCCAGCGTGGAGGTGACAATCATCGGCAGCATTTCCGGCGTTAAGCCAACGGCCACGGAGAGGGCAAACAGCGCCGCCTCCCACCAGTCGCCCTTGGTGTAGCCGTTGATCAACAGCACAATCGGCGTCATCACCATCATAAAGCGGATCAGCAGCATGCTGACGCGGCCAATCCCTTTCTGGAAGGCATTCGGCTCGCTCTCCTGCTCGCTGACGCGTCCGGCAAGCTGACCAAACCAGGTGTTGCCCCCGGTCGCGGTGACAATCGCCTGCGCCGTACCGCTGACGACCGTGGTTCCCATAAAGCACAGGGTGTCGCACTCAAGCGGGTTCATCTGCTGCGGATCACGGCTGCGCGCCACCTTTTCAACGGGCAGGGATTCCCCGGTCAGGGAGGCCTGGGCGACAAACAGATCCCGCGCCTGAATGATGCGTAAATCCGCAGGAATCATGTCCCCCGCGGCCAGCTTCACCAGGTCACCCGGCACCAGCTGGTCAATGGGCAGCTCCACCCAGGCGTTTTCGCCGAGGTCGTTAATCACGCGCGAGACGGTCGCGGTGTTGCTGACCATCGCTTTCAGGGCGTCCGCCGCTTTGGTGGAGCGGGCTTCCTGAATAAAGTTCAGCAGCGTGGAAATCCCCACCATCAGGGCAATCACCCCAGCGGCAAAGAGATCTTCCGTCGCGTAGGAGATGATGCCGAGCACGGTCAGCAGCAGGTTGAAGGGGTTGCGGTAGCAGAGCCACAGGTGCACCCACCACGGAGACGGTTTTTGCGCCGGAATTTGGTTATCGCCGTGCACGGCGCGGATTTTGTCCACTTCCGTCGCGTTCAGCCCTTCCGGGTGGCCGCCAAAGGCGCGCCAGACTTCGTTCTCATCCATTGCCGCCACGTTCAGGCAGCGTTCGGTCAGGGAAGCGGGAATCGCTGCACCCGCGATGTTTTTTGCATTGGGCAGCGGGTCGCGCTGAATAAGACGATGTGGCAGGTGGCGGCTCAGCAGGGCCTGCAGCTGCCGGGTTATATTTTTAAACATAGTCATTCCTCCGCATCCGCAACGGCGGACGCAGCATTCCCTTCAGGCGTGGCAAAGCCGTACCTGTCAGGCACTCAATTTTTCAAGCAGGAACGTTTGGGACGTTGCTGCCTCACATCACCGGTGAGACAGCAAAAGCTGGCTTACCGGAAAGAACGTGTTCTCCCGTTCAGGAGAGGTGTGGGATCGGGATCCATGGAGCCTCCGGTAAGTAAAAACAGGGTGTCGCCGCGCAGTATAAGGATTTAAGCGTACCCTTTGTGACGATTCGGGCGGTATTATACCCCCCTGCAAATAAACCGAACGTAAACCAGACTTTGCCCATAGCGAAATCGCGCTATAGCATTAGGCTCAATTGATCATTTTGTCGTTGTTACAGGGAAAACAGCATGCAGAACCGCCTTACCATTAAAGACATCGCGCGTTTAAGCGGCGTGGGGAAATCGACCGTCTCACGGGTGCTGAATAACGAAAGCGGTGTCAGCGAACGCACCCGCGAGCGCGTCGAGGCGGTGATGAATCAGCACGGCTTTTCCCCTTCCCGCTCCGCGCGCGCTATGCGCGGGCAGAGTGACAAAGTGGTCGCGATTATTGTCTCTCGTCTGGATTCGCTCTCGGAGAACCTTGCCGTGCAGACCATGTTGCCCGCCTTTTACGAGCAGGGATATGACCCCATAATGATGGAGAGCCAGTTCTCGCCGCAGCTGGTTGAAGAGCATCTGGGCATGCTCCAGCGACGCAACATTGACGGCGTGGTGCTGTTCGGCTTTACCGGCATTAAAGACGAGATGCTAAAACCCTGGCAGCCCTCACTGGTCATGATGGCGCGCGACGCCCACGGTTTTGCCTCTGTCTGTTATGACGACGAGGGGGCGATTATCATCCTGATGCAGCGTCTGTACGATAAAGGCCATCGCCATATCAGCTTCCTCGGCGTACCCCACACCGACGTCACCACCGGCAAGCGTCGCCATGAGGCCTATCTGACGTTTTGCAAAAAGCACAACCTCCCGGCCGTCGCCTCCCTGCCGGGTCTGGGCATGAAGCAAGGCTACGAGCAGGTTGCCAGTGTCCTGACCCCGCAGACAACCGCGCTGGTGTGCGCCACGGATACGCTGGCGCTGGGAGCCAGCAAATACCTTCAGGAGCAGCGCATCGACAGCCTGCAGGTGGCGAGCGTCGGCAGCACGCCGCTGATGAAGTTTCTGCACCCGGAGATCATCACCGTCGATCCGGGTTATGCCGAGTCCGGCAGACAGGCCGCCGCGCAGCTGATCGAGCAGATCAACGGGCGGAGCGAGCCGCGGCAGATCGTGATTCCCGCTCATCTTTCATAGCCCCTCTGAAGCGTTTATTGTGATCTTCGCCCGATTTCGGGAACGTTCCCATTTTCGCCGTCACGCTGAAAGAGTAGGCTTGCGCTCAGGTCATTACACCCCTCACCATCTGTCATGAGGTTTCATGATGAGTAAAGTCAAACAAGCAGATATTGATCAGCTGATCGTCCTGGTCGGCGGCCGCGAAAACATCGCAACCGTTAGCCATTGCATTACCCGCCTGCGCTTCGTGCTGAACGATCCGGCCAAAGCGAACCCGAAGGCGATTGAAGAACTCAAAATGGTTAAAGGCTGCTTCACCAACGCCGGGCAGTTCCAGGTGGTCATTGGTACCGAAGTGGGCGATTACTATCAGGCTCTGCTGGCAACCACCGGGCACAGCTCGGCGGATAAAGAGCAGGCCAAGAAAGCTGCACGCCAGAATATGAAGTGGCACGAGCAGCTGATTTCCCACTTCGCGGAGATCTTCTTCCCGCTGCTGCCGGCGCTGATCAGCGGCGGCTTAATTCTCGGTTTCCGTAACGTCATCGGTGATGTGCCGATGAGCGACGGCAAAACCCTGGCGCAGATGTATCCGGCGCTGAAAACCGTTTACGACTTCCTGTGGCTGATTGGTGAAGCGATCTTCTTCTATCTGCCGGTCGGGATTTGCTGGTCCGCGGTGCGCAAAATGGGCGGTACGCCGATTCTCGGTATCGTGCTGGGCGTCACGCTGGTCTCTCCGCAGTTAATGAACGCTTACTTACTTGGTCAGCAGGTGCCTGAAGTGTGGAACTTCGGTCTGTTCACCATCGCCAAAGTGGGGTATCAGGCGCAGGTTATCCCGGCCCTGCTGGCGGGGCTGATGCTGGGCTTTATTGAGACACGCCTGAAGCGCATCGTGCCGGATTATCTCTATCTGGTGGTCGTTCCGGTCTGCTCGCTGATTCTGGCCGTCTTCCTGGCACATGCGTTTATCGGTCCGTTTGGCCGCATGATCGGCGACGGCGTGGCCTTCGCGGTGCGCCACCTGATGACCGGCAGCTTCGCACCGATTGGCGCCGCGCTGTTTGGCTTCCTGTACGCCCCGCTGGTGATCACCGGTGTACACCAGACCACGCTGGCCATTGATATGCAGATGATCCAGAGCCTCGGCGGCACGCCGGTCTGGCCGATTATCGCCCTGTCTAACATTGCGCAGGCGTCTGCGGTGACCGGCATCATCATCGTCAGCCGTAAGCACAACGAGCGCGAGATCTCCGTTCCGGCCGCGATCTCCGCCTACCTCGGCGTCACCGAACCGGCGATGTACGGAATCAACCTGAAATACCGCTTCCCGATGCTCTGCGCGATGATCGGTTCCGGTCTGGCAGGCCTGGTGTGTGGTCTGAACGGCGTGATGGCGAACGGGATTGGCGTGGGCGGTCTGCCGGGCATTCTCTCCATCCAGCCCGCTTACTGGCAGGTGTTTGCCCTGGCAATGGCGATTGCGATTATCGTCCCAATGGCACTCACCACCGTGGTTTATCAGCGTAAGTTCCGTCAGGGCGCGCTGCAGATTGTTTAACTTCATCTTTCGGGGCGCAGTTGCGCCCCTTCGCATTTGCAGGAACGCATTATGAATACCCTTCCTCACTGGTGGCAGAACGGCGTCATCTATCAGATCTATCCAAAGAGTTTTCAGGACACGACCGGCAGTGGCACCGGCGATTTACGCGGCGTGACCGCGCGGCTGGACTAC
Organism: Enterobacter sp. ZOR0014; assembly: GCF_000798855.1. Classification (NCBI taxonomy): domain Bacteria; kingdom Pseudomonadati; phylum Pseudomonadota; class Gammaproteobacteria; order Enterobacterales; family Enterobacteriaceae; genus Enterobacter; species Enterobacter sp. ZOR0014. The sequence goes on from NZ_JTLF01000158.1 coordinate 18,444, forward strand.
CTGAAAACCCTCGGCATTGACGCCATCTGGCTGACGCCGTTTTATATCTCGCCGCAGGTGGATAACGGCTATGACGTGGCGAATTACATCGCCATCGACCCGGCGTACGGTACGCTGGATGATTTTGACGAACTGGTCGCCGGGGCGCATCAACGCGGTATTCGCATCGTGCTGGATATGGTGTTCAACCACACGTCAACCCAGCACGCCTGGTTCCGGGAATCACTGAATAAGGAAAGCCCGTACCGCCAGTTCTACATCTGGCGCGACGGTACGCCGGAGCAACTGCCTAACAACTGGCGCTCCAAGTTTGGCGGCAACGCCTGGCGCTGGCACGCCGAGAGCGAGCAGTATTACCTGCACCTCTTCGCGCCGGAGCAGGCGGATCTCAACTGGGAAAACCCGGAGGTGCGCGCCGAGCTGAAAAAGGTATGCGAGTTCTGGGCCGATCGCGGCGTGGACGGCTTACGTCTGGACGTCATTAACCTGATTTCAAAAGATCAGGATTTCCCGAATGACGAAACGGGCGACGGTCGCCGCTTCTACACGGACGGGCCGCGCATCCACGAATATCTTCAGGAGATGAGCCGCGACGTCTTTACCCCGCGCAACCTGATGACGGTGGGCGAAATGTCCTCGACCTCGCTGGAGAATTGCCAGCAGTATGCCTCGCTCGACGGGCGCGAGCTGTCGATGACCTTTAACTTCCATCACCTGAAGGTGGATTACCCGGGCGGTGAAAAATGGACGAAGGCGAAACCGGACTTTGTCGCGCTGAAAACCCTCTTCCGCCACTGGCAGCAGGGGATGCACAACAAAGCCTGGAACGCGCTGTTCTGGTGTAACCACGATCAGCCGCGCATCGTTTCACGCTTTGGCGACGAAGGGGAACACCGCGTGGCCGCAGCGAAAATGCTGGGCATGGTGCTGCACGGTATGCAGGGCACGCCGTACATTTATCAGGGCGAGGAGCTGGGGATGACCAACCCGCACTTCAGCCGCATCACCGATTATCGCGACGTGGAAAGCCTGAATATGTTCGCCGAAATGCGGGCAAACGGTCGCGATCCTGACGAACTGCTGGCGATTCTGGCAAGCAAATCCCGCGATAACGGCCGCACGCCGATGCAGTGGGACGCCTCGCACAATGCCGGCTTTAGCGAGGGCGAGCCGTGGATTGGCGTCTGCGATAACTACGAAACCGTGAACGCCCGCGCGGCACTGGACGACCAGGACTCGGTGTTTTACACCTACCAGTCGCTGATTCGCCTGCGCAAAACGCTGCCGCTGCTCACGTGGGGCGACTACGAGGATCTGCTCCCGGACCATCCTTCCCTGTGGTGTTATCGCCGTCAGTGGCAGGGGCAGACGCTGAAGGTGGTGGCGAACCTGAGCCGCGAGCGTCAGCAGTGGCAACCGGAGCCGGTACAGGGCGCATGGCGGGTCGCACTCAGCAACTATGATGATGTCCCCACCCGTCCCGACACGCTGCTCTTGCGCCCGTTTGAAGCTATCTGGTGGGTGCAGGAATAACTATCAGGAGATACAGCATGCTGTATCTCTTTTTTTTTATGTTTAGCGATACGCTAAATGTACGACGATAACTTTTACATCGTGGCGTGCCGAAAATAAAAATAGCCCTGCCAATCAAATAACCTCGGCAGGACATTATGAAAAAGAGAATTATTAAAGCAACGTGTATTAGCGCACTATTATTAAGCACACAGGGATGGTGCGGAAATACATCCGCCGACCTTCGTTTTGGTCACAACACAAACTCAGACGTCAATGATTCCCGTATTAAGGTCATGCATCAGGCGGAGAATGGTTTTTACTTCTCCGTTGAAGCCGCACAAAACCACAATGATACTTTTTTTGGCGATACCGACCGATATAACCCAGACGAAAAAGGCTTAACGGAGGCGGCACAAGAGATTGAAACGCGCTGGCGCTTCGATCTTGGAAACGGCTTTGCCGTAGCGCCGGGCATGGTGACGGTTTTCACCGCCAGCAATACCCATTACCGCCCCTTCATTCAGGGCTGGAAAGCGTTCGATAACGGTCTGAATCTCGCCGCCCGTTATCGCTATAACACCGTCAATGACGCGCACAGCGACAAAGAACTCGACGGCAGCGGGTATACCCGCCGCCAGTCACACCAGTTCGACATCTGGTTCGCGTATAACATTGGCAAATTCGGGATGTCCTACAACCCGCGCTTCCGCTGGCAGGATGGTGTCGATCAGGGAACCGGGGATGATACCTACTGGGAACATACCGTCGCCTTCAACTACAAGCTCGACGATGGCTGGACGCCTTACGTCGAACTGGTTTCACTGGATAAAACCTATATCAACGATGACGGCAACCATGAAAATGATTATGCCGTCCGTCTGGGGATAGTGAAGCAGCTCTGACGACCTGACTACACCGTATCGTGCTGCAGCAGCCTGCAGCCGATACGGTCTACCGCACTTAACAGTTCCAGCTGCCCTTCCCGCTGATATAACGATACCGCGTTGATATCAATCAACAACGGCCAGCATAGGGAAGAGAGCGCGGCCAGCGTAGACCCCTCGCGAGTGATCGCAATAATCTTTAATCCTTTGCGCAGCGCGTTACGCGCCATTTCAATTAACGACTGCGTCTCTCCGGATTTACTGATCAACACCAGCGTTCCCTTCGATACCCGCGTCAGCTGGTGCATATCGTTGAGAATAAGGTGCGGCAGGCTCGCCAGAGATAAAAAACGCGACAGGTAGTTGAGGCTGGTGAGTGATGCGCCCCGTGCATAGAGAAAAATATGGCTGGAATGGGTCAGCAATCTGGACATCTCCACCACAATCTCCTCCGCCTGCGGCCCCACGTCAGGGTTTACAGGCGCAGGGGTAAAATGATCGCGTAAAAAACGATACCGAAGCTCTGTATAGCTCTTATAGCCCATTTTCTTACACACGCGGTTAACGGAGGTTGTCGTGGTAAAAGTATCACGGGCAATCTCTTTTGCCGATATAGTAGAAATATGAGTAGCGTGATGCTGAATGTATTCAAATATCAAACGCTCACTTCCCTGAAATGAATTCATATATTACACCCTGTTTAATCCTGGCATGATTTTACCACAGCCGAAAAATATCCTCTGGAAGGCGCTTCACATATTGCAAGCCCGCGTATGACGATACGTAATAAGTATTAGCAAACATTAAAAACTGTTTTGGCTTCTCTTTATACTTTCCCTGTTTTCACATCCAGGGAATTATGACAATGACGAAACAAAAAGTTGTCGCGGTAACGGCCTGCCCGACAGGCATTGCACACACGTTTATGGCCGCGAATAAAATTATCGCATGGGCTAAAGCGCATAACATTGAGGTAAAGGTCGAAACGCAGGGTAGCGACGGTGTTAAAAATCGCTTAACAAAGCAGGATATTGCTTCTGCCACCGCCATTATTCTGGCAACCGACGTCCCCATTCAGGATGCCGAACGTTTTGATGACATTCCTCACCTTCAGACACGAACACAAGAGCTGATCAAGCACACCGACCGCTATCTGCGTCAGGCGCTGGCAATGGAAAAAAATGCGACCGCGGTGGCAGATGAAGACGAGGACGATCTCCGGCGTTCGGCTTACCAGATATTTATTGGCCATATCATGGCGGCCATCAGCTATATGTTACCGGTCGTGGTCATGGGTGGGCTGATGATGGCAACGGCCAAAATTACCGGCCAGTTTATTAACATTGAACATTCGCCGTTCAGCGTGCTGGATAAAGTGGGCTTTATGACCATCAAGTTCATGTATCCGGTCTTCGCCATGTATCTGGCGTTTGCCATTGCCGGAAAACCGGCGCTGATCCCCGGGCTTATCGGCGGCATCATGTCAGACGAAGTCTACAAGCGCTTCTTTGATATCGAGGGCTTTATGCCCTCCGGCTTTTTTGGCGCGATTGGGATTGGCTTCTTTGTGGGCTATCTGGTGCGCTGGCTCAACGATTCGATTCATGTCCGCCAGCAGCTCACCACCATTAAAACCATGCTAATCGTCCCGCTGATCACCGGCATTACGCTGGTGATGGTCATGGAATATCTGATTAACCCGATTTTTGGCTCGCTTAATCAGCTGATGGTGGTCTTTTTTACCTCGGCAGGCGACACCGGTCGCGGGTTCTATTCCGCAATGATCGCCGCGGGCACCGCTTTCGACCTTGGTGGTCCGGTCAATAAGGCGGCAGGCTCGGTCGCGCTCGGCCTGAATGGCATGAGCGAGACGTTTGATTTAACCGCCCGCGAACTCTCTATCGTGATCCCCTCCATTGGCGTCGGTTTTGCCGCATTCCTCAACGGCCGCTTTGGTCTGCCGGACGTCTTCAGCCGGGAAGAAAAAACCGTTGGCAGCACCTCGTTATTGCTGGGCGTAATCGGGATCTCAGAAGGCGCTATCCCGTTCATCCTGAAAAACCCACGCCTGATCCCGGTATTCATGACCGGTGCCGTCGCCGGTGCGCTGGTGGCGATTGCACTCGGCGTGAAGCAGACGCTGCCTCTGCCCGCCATCTGGGGCTGGCCGCTGGCGACCAATGTGGCGGGCTATCTGGCGAGCGTCTTTATTGGCGCACTGATTTGCGCCCTGGGCGTGCTTTATGTCAGCCCAAAGAACGTCAGGTGAGGGAAACATCATGAGTCAGATCCACGTTATTGCCCACACGCACTGGGATCAGGAGTGGTATTTCACCCGTCAGGACAGCATGGTGCTGGCGTCATATAACTTTGCGGATGTTATCAACACGCTGGAGCAGAACCCGGCTTATGCCTGCTATCACCTTGACGGGCAGATGGCGGTCGTGGAGGACTTTCTTGCGATCAATCCCGATTATCGCGCCAGGCTGGAAAAGCTGGTCAGAGAAAAAAGGATTTTCGTCGGGCCGTGGTATACCCAGACGGACACCTACAACGTGCATGGCGAATCCATTATCCGCAACCTGAAGTACGGCATCTTCGCCGCCCGAACGCTGGGACATGCGATGCAGGTCGGTTATCTGCCGGATACCTTCGGCCACAATGCGCAGATGCCGACGATTTTGCAGGGCTGCAATATCGATAACATCGTCTTCTGGCGCGGTATCGATCACGACCGGCATGCCAAACGCAGCCAGTTTATCTGGCGCGCGCCGTCAGGGGCGAGCGTCATCGCCTGCGCGATGGCGCTCGGGTATGGCGCGGCTAAAAATATCGCTTCGCAAGCCAGCCATCTGCAGGGGAAAATCTACCCGATGGTCGATTTGCTGCGTTCACGGGCCGGTATCGATGACCTGCTCCTGCCCTGCGGCGGCGATCAGGTCAGCATCGACCCGGCGCTGCCGACTATCCTGCAGGTCGCCAGCAAACACTCTCCCAACCAGGATTGGTACACCATCAGTTCGCTGGAGCGTTACGTGGACATCCTGCGCGCGCAGCGTGAGCAGTTTGAATGCTGGGAAGGCGAGCTGAAATCGCCACGCTACACCCGCATCCATAAAACGATCGGCTCCGTGCGCTACGACATTAAAAAGAAAAATGATGAGATTGAGCAGTTTATCCTGCGACAGCTGGAGCCGACGATTGCCATGGCGCGGCATCAGGGGCTACCGGTCAATCTCTCTGTGGTCGATACCCTCTGGAAGACGCTTTTGCGAAGCCACGCCCACGACTCTATCGGCGGCTGTAATAGCGATGCGACCAATCGCGACATTCTGCATCGGCTGGAACAAACCGAGCAGCTGTGTCACAGCCTGTGGAATCTGGTGGTAAAAACGCTGGCCGCCTCCTGTGCTCAGGAAGGGGACCTGCTGATCTTCAATCCGCTGACCACCCCAATGCGGCGCGTGGTTAAAACCACGCTGTATAGCCGGGCTGAACATATCGCGCTGACGTATCAGGGGGAGCCCGTGCGCTTCGACGTCCTGAAAAGAGACATTTTACCCGGCGGAACGGCGATCTCCCTCACTGCCGAAGGCGAGTGTGAAATGCCCCTTCCTCCCTATTTCCGCTGGCACATTGCTGTCCAGACGCCGGTTCTGCCGTCGGTTGGCTATCTCACCGTGAACGTTGAGAATAGCCCTGCGCCGTTACGGCAGCCTGAACAGAAAAAGGGCCGCGAAATAGAAAATGCGCATTATCGGCTGATGCTGGACGCCGGAACGCTTACCCTTGAGGACAAACACACGGGCAGATGCATCCCTGCGTTCTTTACCCTCGAAGACTGCGCGGATGCGGGCGACAGCTACGATTTCTCCCCGCTCGCGGGCGATACGCCAACGCGCTGTTCCCATTTCACACTCATTGATTGCCTGAAAACGCCTCTTGTCGAAAAGCTGGTTATTGAGGCGACGCTGCTTCTGCCGCCGGATCTCGCCGGACATCAGGATGCAGTCAGAAAACCGTTATGCCTGCGTCTGGCGTGTGAATTGCGCCATGACGATCCGAACCTGTATGTCGACGGTGCGCTGGAAAACAGCCACTGCGATCACCGGCTGCGCTTGCTGATCAACAGCGATATTCACACGCATCACGCTATCGCCTCACAGCCCTTTGCGATCATCCAACGCGAAACGGGGTATGACGATGAAAACTGGCTGGAACGCTATCGCGAGCTGCCCGTGGATATCGAAACCAGCGAGGGCATTATCGCTGTCGCAGAAGAAGGCAAAGCGCTGGTGGTGAACAGCCGCGGCATGAAGGAGTTTCAGATCCTCGGGGACGAACCGGCAGTGATTGCCCTGACGCTGTTTAAGTCAACGGGTGTGCTCGGACGAAACGACCTTGACTGGCGACCGGGTCGGGCATCCGGGATTAATAATACGGTGGTTGAGACCCCCGATGCCCAGTTGCTGAAGCCGTTGCACTTTTCATTCAGCGTCGCGCTGGCCGACAGTGCCGATCATCTGACGCTACGCCAGCTGGAAAATCTCGCGACCGGACAGCCCTTTACCTATCAACGGCAAACGCTGCACACGCTCGATCATCGCCTTGAGCGCTTTTCGTTGCGCCTGCCCGAACGCCAGCTTCCGGCACACTTCTCGCTGTTGACCCTACCGGAGCCGCTTATTCTGTCTGCCCTGCCCCATGCCCAACAGTCGCATGGCACGGTCATCCGCGTGTTTAACGCTGGCACGCAGCCGGTTCCCGTTCCGGCAGATTTCGTGGGGCTTCCTCAGATCAACTATCTGGAAGAGCCCGTGCAGCCGGTCACGGCGATCCACCCTTCCGCGACCTGCGATTTTTTGTTAGAGGCTTAATATGAACTTGCTTGCATTGACGCACCCCGATTTGGTTTTTATCAACCCGCCGCACCGTACCCCTGAAGCGCTGATCCGCTGGCTCGCCGAACCGCTCGTCAGGCGAAACGTCATCGGCGATCAAGAGACATTTATCCAGAGCGTTTTAAAGCGTGAAAGTGAAGGTCCCACGGCTCTGGGCGAAGCACTTGCCGTTCCACACGGTAAAACCGAGACGGTGCATCAGGCGGCGTTTTGTCTGGCGCTTTTTGACGACCCGATACGCTGGCCGGGGCTGGAGGGGGATGAAGAGGTAAGAATGGTCTTCCTGCTCGCCATTCCCCCTGCTGAAGCAGGCAGCACGCATATGCAGCTGCTCACGACGCTAACCAGCCTGTTGACGGAAGACCGTGTGCGTGAGCAGCTTCTGGCGGCACGCACCCGGGAAGAGGCGCTGTCTGCCCTGAGTACGGAAGAACCGCACATTGAGGATGCGGTGCCCGCGCGTTCCCTTCTCATCCCACTGGTGCTGGGCACTGTCGCTATCGCCGCCTTTTTACAGGCAGGTTTAAGCTGGGTGCGCGGCATCCATTAATCACGTAGCGCTCAGTACAGACCGTGCTGAGCGCTTGTTTTTGTTGAATAATTAATCAGATTTTTCCTTCTGGTCTTTACAATCGCTGAAGCGCCCGCCGTTTGTACTCTCGTCTTTTTACTTTGTTCTGCATCAAATAAATCGCAAACAAGTTTGATGCAAATCACTATATGTAGCACTTAAAATGCACGCCGACCCAACATGTTGTATTAATCGTCTACTATTCCAACAACAAGACGGCGCTTACGCTGGCCGGAATTGTGGATAACACGAGCCGGGAACGCGGGAAGTCTTTGGACTGGCGGGGAATGCGCCCGGTGAATACTTCTCCACCTCTGTGGATAAACTGTTTTTAAAAATGGAGTGATCATGACACCGCATGTGATGAAACGTGATGGCTGTAAAGTGCCGTTTAAATCAGAGCGCATCCAGGAAGCCATTCTGCGTGCAGCTAAAGCAGCGGGAGTCGATGACGCAGATTACTGCGCCACCGTCGCAGAAGTCGTTAGCAGCCAGATGAATGAACGCAGCCAGGTGGATATCAACGAGATCCAGACCGCGGTTGAAAATCAGCTGATGGCGGGCCCCTACAAGCAGCTGGCCCGCGCCTACATTGAGTACCGCCACGATCGTGACGTGCAGCGTGAAAAGCGCGGTCGCCTGAACCAGGAGATCCGTGGCCTGGTAGAGCAGACCAACTCTGCCCTGCTCAATGAAAACGCCAACAAAGACAGTAAAGTGATCCCCACCCAGCGCGATCTGCTGGCCGGTATCGTCGCCAAACACTATGCCCGTCAGCACCTGCTGCCGCGCGATGTGGTCTCAGCGCACGAGCGCGGTGAGATCCACTATCACGATCTCGACTATTCACCGTTCTTCCCGATGTTCAACTGTATGCTGATCGACCTGAAAGGCATGCTGACCCACGGGTTTAAAATGGGTAACGCCGAGATTGAACCGCCAAAATCCATCTCCACCGCCACTGCGGTCACGGCACAGATTATCGCCCAGGTCGCCAGCCACATTTACGGCGGCACCACCATTAACCGCATTGACGAAGTGCTGGCCCCGTTTGTGACCGCAAGCTTCAACAAGCACCGCAAAACGGCCGAAGAGTGGCAAATCCCGGACGCCGACGGTTATGCACACTCGCGCACCGAGAAAGAGTGCTATGACGCGTTCCAGTCGCTGGAGTATGAGGTGAATACCCTGCATACCGCCAACGGCCAGACGCCGTTTGTGACCTTCGGTTTTGGCCTGGGCACCAGCTGGGAATCGCGTTTGATCCAGCAGTCCATCCTGCGCAACCGTATCTCCGGCCTCGGTAAGAACCGCAAAACGGCGGTGTTCCCGAAACTGGTATTCGCCATCCGCGACGGGCTGAACCACAAAGTTGGCGATCCGAATTACGACATCAAACAGCTGGCGCTGGAGTGCGCGAGCAAGCGCATGTACCCGGATATTCTGAACTACGATCAGGTCGTAAAAGTAACCGGTTCATTTAAAACGCCAATGGGTTGCCGCAGTTTCCTCGGCGTATACGAAGATGAAAACGGCGAGCAGATCCACGACGGGCGTAACAACCTCGGCGTCATCAGCCTGAATCTGCCGCGCATCGCGCTGGAGGCCAAAGGTAATGAAGCGGAATTCTGGACGCTGCTGGATGAACGTCTGCAGCTGGCGCGCAAGGCGCTGATGACCCGTATCGCCCGCCTTGAAGGGGTAAAAGCCCGCGTGGCGCCTATCCTCTATATGGAAGGGGCCTGCGGCGTGCGCCTGAAAGCGGACGATGACGTCTCTGAGATCTTCAAAAACGGCCGCGCGTCGATTTCGCTGGGCTATATCGGCATCCATGAAACCATCAATGCCCTGTCTGGCGGCACGCATATGTATGACAGCGACGCGCTGCGTGAAAAAGGCGTGGCGATTGTTCAGCGCCTGCGCGATGCCGTGGACCAGTGGAAAGAGGAAACCGGCTACGGTTTCAGCCTGTACAGTACCCCAAGCGAGAACCTGTGCGACCGCTTCTGCCGTCTGGACACCGCCGAGTTCGGCATCGTGGAAGGCGTGACCGATAAAGGTTACTACACCAACAGCTTCCACCTCGACGTGGAGAAGAAGGTAAACCCGTACGACAAGATCGACTTTGAAGCGGCATATCCGCCAATCGCCAACGGCGGCTTCATCTGCTACGGCGAGTACCCGAACATTCAGCACAACCTGAAGGCGCTGGAAGACGTGTGGGATTACAGCTATCAGCATGTGCCGTATTACGGCACCAACACGCCCATCGACGAATGCTACGAGTGTGGCTTTACCGGTGAGTTCGAGTGTACCAGCAAAGGCTTTACCTGCCCGAAATGCGGTAACCACGACGCGGCACGCGTGTCGGTAACCCGCCGCGTGTGCGGCTATCTCGGTAGCCCGGATGCGCGTCCGTTTAACGCCGGTAAGCAGGAAGAGGTGAAACGCCGCGTGAAGCATCTGGGGAATGGGCAGATCGGGTAAGTTCTGCGCTGGGTTCTCCCCCTCACCCTACCCCTCTCCCTCAAGGGAGAGGGAACCGATCGAGCATATTGTTGAGCCCGGCTCCGGTTTTCTCCCTCTCCCTGTGGGAGAGGGCCGGGGTGAGGGCATCA
>NZ_JTLF01000272.1:0-1151 GCF_000798855.1 Enterobacter sp. ZOR0014
AAATGGCACGCTGCGCGCCCCTGCTGACCAGAACGACTCCGGGCAGGCCGAACCGTCAGGCGATACGAAGACGAAATTCACACTGACGGAGAAACGACCATGACGATGAACCTGCACACCCAGACAACAGCCCCTAAAGCTGCACAGGCGACCAGCGTATCCCCGCTGGAGCAGTCAGGCTCCTCAAAAACGAAATTTTCCAGGGGCAAAGCCCGCGCGGGCGCGGTTAAAACAGACCTCTACCAGACCGTCACGGATGGCATCATTGCCACCCTGGAAAGCGGCGTTAAGCCGTGGGTGTGCCCGTGGGTTCGAAACGGCGCAGCGGCGGGATTACCGGCCAACTTCAGCACCGGCACGGCCTACAGCGGAATTAATATCATGCTGCTGTGGTGCAGTGCGGCAAAACAGGGGTTCCAGGACTTTCGCTGGCTGACCTACAAACAGGCGCAGGAGCTGGGCGGTCAGGTTCGCAAGGGTGAACACGGCACGACGGCCATTTTTTACAAGACGCTGGAGAAAGAGGACGAGGACGGGGAAATCGAGAAAATCCCGATGCTGAAAGCCTTTACCGTGTTTAACGTGGAGCAAATCGACGGCCTGAGCATCGAGAGCGTGCCGCAGCCGGTTGCCGGTTTCGATCCGCTGCCGCAGGCGGAAGCACTCATGACCCGGAGCGGGGCAAAAATTACTGAGCAGGGCGTAAAGGCGTTCTATCGTCCGGCCACCGATGAAATCGTCCTGCCGGAGCGGTTCCGCTTCGCGGACGCGGCGAACTTCTACGCCACCGGCCTGCATGAGCTGGTTCACTGGACGGGGGCAGCGTCCCGCCTCAATCGTGAAAAAGGCAATAAGTTTGGCTCTGAGGCGTATGCGTTTGAGGAGCTGATCGCCGAGCTGGGCAGCGCGTTTCTGATGGCGGATTTGGGTATTACGGGAGAGGTGCAGCATGAAAGCTATATCGCGTCCTGGCTGAAAGCCCTGAAGGGAGACAAGCGCTACATCTTTAAAGCGGCAGCAGCGGCATCTAAGGCGCACCGCTGGCTGATGGACTGCTGACAGCTGGAGCCCTGCGGTGCAGGGCTTCAGAATTTTTGAAAGAGATAAAATCAGGGGGGGGGATTATATAAGTCACTGTTTTTTATGGTTCT
>NZ_JTLF01000395.1:0-250 GCF_000798855.1 Enterobacter sp. ZOR0014
GTCATGGTTTAGGGCTATATATTTATGCAAATGAAGATTTACCAGTTCTAACAGAAGAACAAAAAGAGCTTGAAGCAGAAAAACAACGACTTAGAGAGATTCAGCCACTTATAAAACGAGCTGAACAACTAGGATACCAAAATATTGACAGCTTGAAAAATAAGACTAAAAAAGAAATTACCGACATCATGAAGATTTGGTTAGCACAGCAAGAAACAGAAAAAGGGGAATAATTAAATGGCAATCATCA
>NZ_JTLF01000118.1:0-3319 GCF_000798855.1 Enterobacter sp. ZOR0014
TCCCTCTCCCCGTGGGAGAGGGCCAGGGTGAGGGCATCAGACCGCAAAAATCTTACCCCGTAACAGCCTCTTCAACCGGCGGTTTCGCCAGCAGCGTCAGCATCGTGTTCGCAATCTCACGTTCGCCCATCACTACCTTATCCGCACCGCGCTCGGTGATGTACTCCACCTCATCGTCATAATGCGCCCGGGCGATAATCTCAATATTGGGGCATTTCTCACGCGCGGTGGCTACAATCTCGCCCGCTTCATAGCCATTCGGAATAGTCAGCAGCAGCCAGCGCGCGCAGTCCAGATGCGCCAGCGCCATAATCTCCTCGTTGGCCGCATTGCCCAGCACCGCACGAATACCACGCTCGCGCAGTTCATCAACGCGGGTGCGTGAGGTTTCAATCACCACCAGCGGAATGCCCTGCGCCATCAGCTTCTCACCGAGCAGGCTGCCCACGCGACCAAAGCCGACCAGCAGCGCATGGTTGCAGATATCCACCGGGATCTGCTTCTCCTCTTCGATGGCTTCTTCCAGCGTCTGCTCTTCCAGCGTTTCGGTTTTATCGAGGTATTTTTCCAGCAGGGCAAACAGGACCGGGTTCAGCATAATCGACAGAATTGCCCCCGCGAGCACCAGATTCTGCCCGGCCTGGGGCAGCAGGTTCAGAGCCATACCCAGACCCGCGAGGATAAAGGCGAACTCACCAATCTGCGCCAGGCTGGCGGCAATCGTCAGCGCCGTACGCGGGGAGTGGCCGAACATCCGCACCAGGAAGAAGGCGGCGAGCGACTTACCGAAGATAATGATCGCCAGCGTGCCCAGCACGGCCAGCGGCTGCTGAACCAGAATCATCGGATCAAACAGCATGCCGACGGAGACAAAGAACAGCACGGCGAAGGCATCACGCAGGGGCAGGGTGTCATGCGCGGCGCGGTGGCTCAGCTCAGACTCGTTCAGCACCATTCCGGCGAAAAACGCGCCCAGGGCAAAGGAGACGTCGAACAGTTCAACAGCGCCAAAAGCGATCCCCAGCGCCAGCGCCAGCACGGAAAGCGTAAACAGCTCGCGGGAGCCGGTCGCCGCGCTGCGGGACAGGATCCACGGCACCAGACGACGGCCCACCAGCATCATGATGGCGATAAACGCCACCACTTTACCGATGGTGATACTCATATCCAGCGCCAGCGAGGCGAAGCCGATGTTGTCTTTTTCCATCATTCCGGCGACGGCAGGCAACAGCACCAGCGTCAGCACCATCACCAGATCTTCCACAATCAGCCAGCCTATCGCGATTTGCCCGCGCTGGCTGTCTATCAGCTGTCTCTCTTCAAGCGCGCGCAGCAGCACCACGGTACTGGCGGTTGAGAGACACAGCCCAAATACGATACCGGTCATCAACGACCAGCCCAGCACGGCCGAAAGCGCCATCCCCAGCAGCGTCGCCACCCCTATCTGGGCGATCGCGCCAGGTATGGCGATCGACTTTACCGCCATCAGGTCCTTCAGGGAAAAGTGCAGGCCAACACCAAACATCAGCAGAATCACGCCTAATTCCGCCAGCTCAGGCGCCAGCTTGGTATCCGCGACAAAACCTGGCGTAAACGGTCCCGCCAGAACTCCCGCTAATAAATAGCCGACAAGAGGAGAAATACGCAGTTTATTGGCAATCATGCCAAGGATAAAAGCGAGCACAAGTCCACCAACAATGGTGGTGATAAGCGGTGTGGCGTGGTGCATTCCGTCTCCTTCCGCGGTGAGTGTTCCATTTTTGGCGTGAATACCAAAAGACCAGGTAATAGTTTATGACAATTTTTGCCCTTATGTTTATGAATAATTGTTGAAGTTTGAATAAAACGGCAATATGCGCGTAAAAAAGCGCATATTGATAAATTCAGGTCAGGGATGGAGAGGAAACCCTTATGGCATAAGGGGGGCAGGTAGCCAAATTTTTACTTTGGCTACCTGTAATTCACGCTTTGTGACAGTTATCAGGCACGAATATGGTCAACATCCCCAGAAGTGGCAGGAAAGCGCAGATTTTGTAAACCAGGAAGATGCTGGTGTGATCCGCGACCATCCCCAACACCGCTGCACCAAGCCCACCCATACCGAAGGCGAAACCGAAAAAGAGTCCGGAAACCATACCGATACGGCCCGGTAATAGCTCCTGGGCATAGACCAGAATGGCGGAAAATGCCGAGGCGAGGATAAAACCAATGATCACGGTTAAAATGCCCGTCCATTCGAGGCTGGCATACGGCAAAATAAGGGTAAACGGCGCGACACCGAGGATAGAGCCCCAAATAACATATTTCCGGCCAATCTTATCGCCCACCGGCCCGCCAATAACCGTTCCGGCGGCAACCGCGAAAAGGAAGGCAAACAGGTGGATTTGCGCATTTTGTACCGATAATCCGAATTTTTGCATCAGATAAAAGGTGTAATAGCTGCTGATGCTTGCCATGTAGAAGTATTTCGAGAAAATCAGCACCAGCAGTACGGAAACCGCCAGAATGACCTTATTCCGGGGCAGGGGATTGATAACCTTCGCTTTAGGTTTCCCCTTATTTACGCGATGCTGAGCGGCATACCAGCGGCTGATCTGCGCCAGCACGATAATCGCCAGCAGTGCGGCCAGCACAAACCACGCCACGTTCCCTTTGCCATACGGGGCGATAATCACCGCCGCCAGCAAGGGGCCGAGGGAGCTGCCAAAGTTACCGCCGACCTGGAAAAGTGACTGCGCCAGCCCGTGACGGCCGCCGGAGGCCATACGCGCCACGCGTGAGGACTCAGGGTGGAAGACGGACGACCCGGTACCCACCAGCGCGGCAGCAATCAACACCGCCTCAAAGCTGCCAGCCATCGCCAGCAATACCAGACCGCTCAGGGTAAAGCACATGCCAATCGGCAGCGACCACGGCATCGGGTATTTGTCCGTCCAGTAGCCCACCACCGGTTGCAGCAGCGAGGAAGCCAGCTGGAAGGTGAGGGTGATCATCCCGATCTGCACGAAAGTTAACGAAAACTCGGACTGCAGCAGCGGATAAATTGCCAGAATCAACGACTGGATCATGTCGTTGAGCAGGTGCGAAAGACTGATTGCGCCTAATACCTTAAAAGAGGTGCGCGATTTTGGCGGCGACGCCGGGGTTGATTCGCTGATTGCCATAAATACCACGTTGTTTTGTTATTAGAGATGCAGGGTGTAATTATTATCCGACTAACATACCCGCCCGGGACATTTGAAGAAAGTCGCAATTCTGAAAACTTATTTGTCTATTATTGTGAGTCACTGTAATTTTTGCCTTTGTCTATTGGTCAGGG
>NZ_JTLF01000356.1:0-564 GCF_000798855.1 Enterobacter sp. ZOR0014
GTACGGCCACCTTCACGGATTGCGAAACGCAGACCGTCATCCATCGCGATTGGGTGGATCAGAGTCACAACCATCTTGATGTTGTCGCCTGGCATTACCATCTCAACGCCTTCTGGCAGTTCGATGGTACCGGTCACGTCAGTTGTACGGAAGTAGAACTGTGGACGGTAGCCTTTGAAGAACGGAGTATGACGGCCGCCTTCGTCTTTGGACAGGATGTACACTTCAGATTCGAACTTGGTGTGTGGCTTGATTGAGCCTGGCTTCGCCAGAACCTGACCACGTTCGATTTCTTCACGTTTGATACCACGCAGCAGAACACCAACGTTCTCACCAGCACGGCCTTCGTCCAGCAGTTTGCGGAACATTTCAACGCCAGTACAGGTAGACTTCGCAGTCTCTTTGATACCAACGATTTCAACTTCTTCACCCACTTTGATGATACCGCGCTCTACACGACCGGTAACAACGGTACCACGACCGGAGATGGAGAATACGTCTTCGATTGGCAGCAGGAATGGCTTGTCAATCGCACGCTCTGGTTCTGGGATGTAAGAATCCAGG
>NZ_JTLF01000092.1:0-1154 GCF_000798855.1 Enterobacter sp. ZOR0014
CGGTTCTCCCGCGAATATTGAGCGGGAGAACGACGGGAAGAACGGCGTCAGGCGTAAAAATCTGCGACCGGGCGAGGATGGCGGCGGAGCGAACCCTTGCATCTGAAGCGATCGGGCTAAAGTGAAGGCACGGCGTTAGCCGCAGACCGCACGGACGTTTTCACCTGCGTCCCCGTAACATCGTGGAGGGGGCGCCGGTAAAGCGGAGCGTGCGACATCCTTTTCGCAATAAGGCGGGGCGCACTGCCCCGCCCAAAATCAGGCGGCAATCCGGATGCCGGAGAAGGATTTCATCATCGCGTCAATCTCGGTTCGTGCGCTGCTGACCACATCCCGCAGCCAGTGTCTGTCAAACCAGTCGCGGGATGGGCTGTCAGGGTGACGAAGGGCATAAGGCACGTGGGTCTGCCCGACTGTACGGCCATTGCATTCCAGACGGATTTGCAGACGGCGAAAGGTTTCCTTCCCGTCGAGTACCGCTTTAAGACGCGCGTCGAGCGTCTCATTATCCCACTGCGCATCATCCTGCACCTGCTCCACTTCCGTTACTGTCAGGAGGAAATTACGGGTTCGGCGGGTAAATACCAGCGGTTCAGCGGCGGGGCGCAAGGCTTCCATCAGGCGGTATCCGGCGGATGCCACGCAGCTACAGACGTGGTTAATCTCATCACGCAGTGCTTTCAGCAGACAGAGGATATGTTTCGTGGACATACCCTCAGGGCAATTATCATATTCAAGCGAAATGGTTCCGGCATGAGCCTTACGATGCCCCAGCGAATTACGATAAAGGCGGACAATCAGTTCACTTCCTGCCAGTAATGGCAGCAGCACCTTCATTGCCTGATCGGACATCAAACCACGCAGTGCAATCTCAGGTAACAGACGCTGCAACTGTAAAGCATCGAGCTGGCCATAGAACGCAACGCCTTCTCCTCTGGAGTAATTCAGGCTTGTATCGATATCCATGTTGGCTGGCCAGCCGCGGGCTACGAGCGTGTTTCGGGTATGACGGTGCATAAAGCGGTAAGCAATGGTCATGATATTCTCCTCTTCTGAATGCGGCGACGTCTTCGCCGTGCCGACACGACAGCCCGACATCGAGCGGAAAATGCAGGGGCGACACCGGAGGCCGCAGCGCAGATAAACAGCGATGA
>NZ_JTLF01000060.1:0-1176 GCF_000798855.1 Enterobacter sp. ZOR0014
TCGCTTGCACGGGCCTACGGGTTTTGTAGGCCGGGTAAGCGCAGCGTCACCCGGCAAGAAGAGCGCACCGAATAAAAATGTGGGAGAGAGGATCACTCCCCAAGCGTCGCCACCATCACCGCCTTAATCGTATGCATCCGGTTTTCCGCCTGGTCGAACACGATGCTCGCCGCCGACTCAAACACCTCGTCCGTCACCTCCATCCCGCCGTGCAGATCAAACTCTTTCGCCATCTGCTTGCCGAGCGTAGTTTGGTCGTCATGGAACGCCGGCAGACAGTGCAGGAACTTGACGTTCGGGTTGCCGGTCAGCGCCATCATCTCCGCGTTCACCTGATACCCGCGCAGCAGCGCAATCCGCTCCGCCCACTTCTCTTTGGCTTCGCCCATCGACACCCACACGTCGGTATAGATAAAGTCCGCGCCCTTCACGCCGGCCGCCACGTCTTCCGTCAGGGTGATTTTGCCGCCGTGCTTCTCTGCCAGCGCGCTGCACTCCGCTACCAGGCTCTCTTCCGGCCAGCAGGCTTTCGGTGCCACCAGGCGCAGATCCAGCCCGGTCAGCGCCGCCGCTTCCAGCATCGAGTTGCCCATGTTGTTGCGCGCATCGCCCGCGTAGACCAGCGTCATCTCGTTAAACGCTTTGCCCGGCAGGTGCTCCTGCATGGTCAGCAGGTCCGCCAGCAGCTGCGTCGGGTGGAACTCGTTGGTCAGGCCGTTCCACACCGGCACGCCCGCATATTGCGCCAGCGTTTCGACCACGTCCTGGCCGTGGCCGCGATACTGAATGCCGTCGTACATCCGCCCGAGCACCCGTGCGGTGTCCTTAATTGACTCTTTATGCCCAATCTGGCTGCCGCTCGGCCCTAAATAAGTGACGCGTGCGCCCTGGTCAAATGCGGCAACTTCGAAAGAGCATCGTGTACGGGTCGAGTCTTTTTCGAAGATGAGCGCGATGTTTTTACCGGTAAGCTTTTGTACTTCCTTGCCCTTTTTTTTATCGGCTTTGAGCTGTGCGGCAAGAGTCAGCAGAGAAGTGAACTGTGCAGGGGTAAAGTCGAGCAATTTCAGAAAGTGTTTCTTGTACAAATCGGACATTTTATCCTCGCCTGGCGAACGCCACTTATTGAATTAAAATTCACTTTATATGTGTAATTATTCATTTGCAACCCCGTTT
>NZ_JTLF01000171.1:0-37577 GCF_000798855.1 Enterobacter sp. ZOR0014
ATAACTAAATGCGGCGTTTTTTTATAGAAAAACGTTTCGCTAATAAGGGTAGCACCCTAATTTGGCGGTAATGTCACTTTTACATAAGATAATACTTTTCTCCGCTTTGCATATTTCATTCCTGGTGTTAATTTCAGAGGAAACCCCATAAGGAAATAGCACGATGAAGAATCTCATTGCTGAGTTGCTGGTTAAGCTTGCACAAAAGGAAGAAGAGTCTAAAGAACTGGTTGCCCAGGTCGAAGCGCTGGAAATTGTCGTCACCGCGCTATTGCGGCGGATGGATACATCCGATCAGCAGGCGTTAATCAATAGCATCGAAGGGGCGCTGGATAAGGCACGACCCGACACTCAGGTTCCACCAGAGGATGCCGAATTGCTGCAGCAATACGTAAAGAAGCTGTTGAGGCATCCGCGCAGTTAAGCCGTCACGAACGGTTCTGACGTTTCACAAAATTGTCATGCAGGATGCCTGGCGCTGCTCTGTATTTATTTTTTATCTGTTTGTACCGGTAGAAAATAAAAGTGAAATAGAGCACGCGTGTTATCGCGTTACTTCCCCTATCCTTTATGTCGATACCGCCAATACCGGTACGTTGGGTCTGAAATGAGAAATTCCCGGCAAATCACCGCTGCCGGGTGGTTTTTTTCCTGTTACGAACCAGACTTACAGGGAATATTCACAAAAGGATGGTGCAATGAAAACAACATTACTGGTTACTCTGCTCTCCGGCCTGTTCCTGATCTCATCGGCGAATGCGGAAGAGAAAACGCTAACGCCTCAGCAGCAACGGATGACGACCTGTAATCAACAGGCGACGTCCCAGAGTCTGAAAGGCGATGCCCGTAAGACCTATATGAGCGACTGCCTTAAAAACGGTGCCGCAAAGCCTGGCGAAAAAAGTCTGACGCCGCAGCAGCAAAAAATGCGCGAGTGTAATGCGAAAGCGACCGAACAGTCCCTGAAGGGAGACGATCGCAGCAAGTTCATGAGTGCCTGTCTGAAGAAACAAGTGTAGTTCTAACGGGTGAGTGGCGTCGGCTGCTCACCCGAAATTTCATACTTTCCCCGCAGTCCCCCTCTCTATAATTTGGGAAAATGTTTCAGAATATTCCCAAAAATGATGAATGATGAAACGTATTACAACAAAAAGCGCATTCGGGAAGAGTGGAGTTTAACCCTTTCTCAGGATGACCCTTACCGCGCCGGCATCCAGTTTGCCCGGCGGGTTCGGCTGGCGCGCGCTGTTGGTCTGGCAGCCATGTTTTTCCCCGTGGCGGGAATGCTGGTCATCCATTTTTTACCCGGCGGATGGTGGTTGATCCTGGTAGGGTGGGCGTTCGTCTGGCCCCATTTTGCCTGGCAGTTATCCTGCCGCGCCGCGTCACCTCACCAGCAGGAGATTTTCAACCTTAAGATGGATGCCATTATCGCCGGGCTCTGGATTGGCGTGATGGGGCTGTATGCATTACCCACGGCAGCGTTGGTAATGATGGTGGGAATGAACATGATGGGCTCCGGTGGCTGCCGCCTGTTTCTTGTGGGGATAACGTTAACCCTCCTGACCGCGCTGGTGACGCTGCCCCTCGTCGGGAAAGTAACTGTCTTCAACCCCGATCCCGTGGAGTGGGGCTTAACGCTTCCGGTCCTCATGCTTTATCCCATGCTGTTTGCCTGGCTCAGCCACCGGACGGCCATCAGGCTTGCGGAACATAAGCGGCGGCTGGAAATGATGAGTACCCGCGACGGCATGACCGGGGTCTTTAACCGACGACACTGGGAAATGCTGCTGCGTAATGAGTTTGAGCACTGCCGCCGGAGCCACTGCAACGCCACCATTTTGCTGATTGATATCGACCATTTTAAAAACATCAATGATACCTGGGGGCATGACGTGGGCGATAAGGCGATTGTTGCTCTTACCCGTCAGCTTCAGATGTCAGTCAGGTCAGGCGATGCGATAGGCCGTTTTGGCGGAGATGAGTTTGCCGTGATTATGTCGCAGACAGCGGCTGAAAGCGCCATCGCCGTCATGTCTCGGGTGCACGAGCGTCTGGAAACGTTGTCCTTACCGTGCGCACCGAAAGAGCCTCTGCGCATCAGCGTAGGTGTTGCCCCCTGGGGGCCACAGTTTGGACATTACCGGGAATGGCTGAAGGCTGCAGATGTGGCGCTGTATAAGGCGAAAAATGCCGGGCGCGGCCGCACCGAAGTGGCCGCCTGACGCCCGGTCAGAAATCAGGATTTACTCAGCTTCTCTGATTTTTCCATGCATTTTGCCATCGCCTCGATGACGGCAGAGCGGAATCCACGTTCTTCCAGCACTCGTACCGCTTCGATGGTCGTGCCGCCAGGCGAGCAGACCATGTCCTTCAGTTCGCCCGGATGTTTACCGGTCTCCAGCACCATTTTGGCGGAACCCATCACCGCCTGCGCGGCGAATTTATACGCCTGCGCACGCGGCATGCCGCCAAGCACGGCGGCGTCGGCCATGGCTTCTAAAAACATGAACACGTATGCAGGTGCAGAGCCGCTGACGCCGACAACAGGATGGATCATGGATTCCGCAATGACTTCCGCCTCACCGAAGCAGCGGAAAATGTTCAGCACATCAGCCACCTCTTCTGAGGTCACCAGCGCGTTAGGGGTGACGGAGGTCATACCGGCATTAACCAGTGAGGGAGTATTGGGCATCGCGCGGACGATTTTACGGTCATGACCGAGCGCGCGGGCCAGTTGATCGAGCGTCACGCCCGCGGCAATCGACACGACCAGCGTCTCTTTATTCAGACTGGAGGTGATGTCGCTCAACACTTTGATCATGATGTTCGGCTTAACGGCGCCAAAGACGATATCGGCGACCTGGGCGACTTCCTGCGCGCTTTCGGCGGCGTTGATCCCGTATTGATCGCGCAATGCGGCGACGTTGTCCGGTGACGGGGTATAGACCCAAATCTGACCGGGCAGAACCTGCCCGCTGGCGATCAGGCCGCCCAGGATGGCTTTGCCCATGTTACCGCAGCCGATAAACCCGATTTTCTTATCCATCACGATTCTCCGTCATTATGCGTTGTTTTCTCTGATTGATAGCTTAACAACGAAATGCAGGCGACAATAGTCGGCAGAGACATTATGGGGAGACAATATGGCGATTTGGGTTGATGCGGACGCGTGTCCGAATGTGATTAAAGAGATTTTATTCCGCGCCGCCGAGCGCGTTCAGATGCCACTGACGCTGGTGGCGAACCAGAATATCCGCGTTCCGCCTTCGCGCTTTATCCGTTCCTTGCGCGTCCCGGCCGGGTTCGACGTGGCGGATAATGAAATTGTTCGTCTGTGCAGCCCGGAGGATCTGGTCATTACCGCTGATATTCCACTGGCGGCGGAAGTGCTGGAGAAAGGCGCAGCGGCGCTCAACCCGCGCGGTGAACGTTATTCGCCTTCAACCATCCGGGAAAAACTCACTATGCGTGATTTTATGGATACCATGCGGGCCAGCGGCGTGCAGACCGGAGGGCCGGACAGCCTGTCCCAGCGCGATCGCCAGCAGTTTGCTGCCGAACTGGCTAAATGGCTGCTGGAAGTGAAGCGTCGCACAGCGTAATGATAATTATTGTCACTTTGTGGTACAGTGTGGCTTCCGCAGGGTTGTCATCCCGTACCGCTTTGCAGTAAAGTATTCTACACATCTTCTGCAATGATTTCTTTACACTCTTCAGCCATCCGGCATCAAGGGGAACACCTGGCTATGACCCAACCCATCTTTTTAGTTGGCCCCCGCGGCTGTGGGAAAACCACCGTTGGCCTGGAACTGGCACGCGCATGTCATCGTCAGTTTGTTGATACCGACCACTGGCTGCAAACCGAGGCCGGCAGAACCATCGCGGACATTGTTGAGCAAGAGGGATGGGAGAGCTTTCGCGCACGCGAAACGGCCGCGCTGAAAGCGGTCACCACGCCGTCAGCCGTGATTGCGACAGGAGGGGGGATTGTTCTCGCCGAGTGTAACCGGCATTTTATGCGTGAAAAGGGCATTGTGATCTATCTCTGCGCGCCGGTTTCGGCTCTCGTGGGGCGCCTTGAGGCCTTTCCGGAGGAGGGACAACGTCCGGCGCTGACCTCCAGACCGCTCAGCGAAGAGGTGAGCGAAGTCCTGGCCGAGCGTGATGCCCTGTACCGTGAAGCGGCGCACCACGTTGTGGATGCTTCTGCGGCACCGGAAGAGGTGGTGATTCAGATTATTACCGCCCTGCGTTTGGCTTGTGCCAGCTAACCGCCGTCTATACTGATAGCTCAGACATAAAAAAAGGATGAGCTATGCCAACCAGACCTCCCTATCCGCGCGAAGCACGTATCGTTACCGTTGAAAAAGGCACAGGCGATCAAACCGTGACCTGGTATCAGCTGCGTGCCGATCACCCCAAACCGGACTCGCTGATCAGTGAACATGAGACTGAACAGGAAGCCCTGGATGCCAAACGGCGCTACGAAGATCCCGAAAAGTCATAGATGTTTTCCTAAACGCTCCAATACCGTGCCTGAATCACACTTTTTACTCATCGCCAATGTTAAGCAGGAGTTAATATTTAGTTATTACAGGTGACTCCGTTACCCGCAGGTGATCTTTACATTTCGCGATGCAGATCACCTGCTACGCTTGGTGCTGTTTTGTTGAAAAAACGAACTGTGCAGCGTAGTGAGCCTGTACCTGTGTAATAAGATTTTGTAGTAATGGAAGGCGAAGACGATGAAGGCAACGTTGGCGATCCTCACTATTGGTGTGGTCCCTGTAAGCGAAGTGTTACCGCTTTTAACCGAGCATGTCTCTGAACAGCAGATCACGCATCTCAGCCTGCTTGGTAAGATGAGCCGGGAAGAGGTCATGGAGGACTACGCTGTTGAGGCGGGGGAGGAGCCCCTGGCGACGTTATTAAGCGACGGTAAACTGGCGCATGTTTCACGACAGAAAATTGAGCGTTCGCTGCAGGCAGTGATAGAAGTGCTCGATAATCAAGATTATGACGTTATTTTGCTGATGAGTACCGCCCCCATTAAGGGACTGGTGGCGCGCAATGCGATTTTGCTTGAGCCAATGCGCATCATTCCGCCGCTGGTGGCCTCTATTGTTGACGGGCATCAGGTGGGGGTGATTGTGCCGATGGAAGAGCTCATGAACAACCAGGAAGCAAAATGGCACGTGCTTGAAAAAACGCCTCTGTATGCCCTGGCAAATCCCTTCTGGGACAGCGAGGCCAAACTGATCGCTGCCGGGAAGGCGCTACTGGAGAAAGGGGCGGATGTGTTGATACTGGACTGCCTCGGTTTCCATCAGCATCACCGTGATTTATTGCAAAAGGCGCTGGACGTGCCGGTGCTGTTATCAAATGTTCTGATGGCGCGCCTGGCTTCCGAACTCCTGATGTAATGATTTTGCGTGACAGGCAATGAGCATGGCCCCTATAGTGAATTTTTATCTCTGAATATAAGGGCCAGTTCATGCTTCAAAGTAACGAATACTTTTCCGGTAAAGTGAAATCCATTGGTTTTACCAGCAGCAGCACGGGCCGCGCCAGTGTGGGCGTCATGGCTGAAGGGGAATACACCTTTGGCACGGCCGAAGCGGAAGAGATGACGGTAGTCAGCGGCGCGCTGAACGTCTTACTGCCGGGTGAAACGGAATGGAAAGTTTACGCTGCCGGGGAAGCCTTCAACGTTCCTGGCCACAGCGAATTTCATTTGCAGGTTGCTGAACCGACCTCTTATCTGTGCCGCTATTTGAAATAAAAAAAAGCCGGGTGACGCTAACGCTTACCCGGCCTGTGTTTTGCCTGTTATCTCTGCGCTTCGCCGCCGAGACCTTCCACCAGATTCTGAATTAACGCCGCCAGCTCACCGGTCATTAGGATAAAGTCCGCATCAAAACGCTGGGCGTAATCTTCCCGGTCAATATCTTCATTTTGATCGCGCAGCTCATCGCAGAACTTCAGACGCTTCACGGAGCCGTCATCACACATCACGAACTGAATGCGCTGCTGCCAGTCGAGCGCCAGTTTGGTAACGACTTTCCCGGCTTCGATGTGTACCGCAATTTCGTCACTCACCAGATCCTGCTTTTTGGCGCGGATCACGCCGCCATCTTCCAGCAGGGCTTTCAGCTCGGCTTCATCCAGAATCTGGAAACCTTGCGCCGCAGTACCACTGCGAACCCATTCTGTCAGGGTCAGCTCAATCGGCGTTTCCAGTGCCAGCGGAACGACCGGTAAAGAACCGATACTTTTACGCAGCAGGGCCAGGGTATCTTCTGCTTTTTTGGCGCTGGCGCAGTCGACCATGATCAGCCCGTTAACGGTATCGATCCACATCATCGTCTGGCTAAAGCGGCTAAAAGCGCGCGGCAGCAGAGAGTGCAGGACTTCATCTTTCAGCGAATCTTTTTCGGTTTTTTTCAGCTTGCGGCCCTGCTCGGCTTCCAGCTTGAAGATTTTTGCTTCAAGCGCCTGCTTCACCACCGGCGTGGGCAGAATTTTCTCTTCTTTGCGAGCGCAAACGATGATTTGTCCCGTGCTGCTGGCGTGGGTCAGGGCATCGCTTTGTGAACCCATTGGCGGAACCCAACCGGTTTTTGCCATATCCTGGCTACCGCAAGGGGAAAAGCTATAAGCGGCTAACTGTTTTTCCATCTCTTCTGCACGCAGCGAAACGTCGCGGCTGAGACGGTAAACCATCAAATTTTTGAACCACAGCATGATAATTTCCACGGCCTTGTCGTTAAATCAGCGGGCATGATAACGAATTGTCGCATCGCTTGCATTGCTAATCGGGAAGCGTGCTTCTACTCTGTTGATAATCAAAAGAATGAGGAGAGTCTTGTGCGTATTGGGATTGATTTGGGCGGCACCAAAACAGAAGTCATTGCGCTGAGCGAGCAGGGGGAACAGCTGTTCCGCCACCGTCTGCCTACGCCGCGCGATGATTACCACCAGACCATCGAGACGATTGCCCGGCTGGTCGATATGGCCGAGCAGGCGACAGGGCAAAGCGGTACCGTCGGGATGGGTATCCCGGGGTCAATCTCCCCTTATACCGGCGTGGTTAAAAATGCTAACTCCACCTGGCTGAACGGTCAGCCATTTGATAAAGATTTAAGCGCGCGTCTGAACCGGGAAGTGCGTCTGGCCAATGACGCCAACTGCCTGGCGGTCTCCGAAGCCGTTGATGGCGCCGCCGCAGGGGCGCAGACTGTTTTTGCGGTGATTATCGGGACCGGCTGCGGTGCGGGCGTGGCGTTTGGGGGGCGTTCGCACATCGGTGGCAACGGCACGGCGGGCGAGTGGGGGCACAATCCGCTGCCGTGGATGGATGAAGATGAACTCAAATACCGCGCCGACGTGCCGTGTTACTGCGGCAAGCAGGGCTGTATTGAGACGTTTATCTCCGGCACCGGTTTTGCGACCGATTACCACCGCCTGAGCGGTCGACCGCTCAAGGGTAATGAAATCATGCGTCTGGTTGAAGAACAGGATCCGGTGGCTGAACTGGCCCTGAGCCGTTACGAAATGCGTCTGGCAAAATCGCTGGCGCACGTCGTGAATATTCTCGATCCGGACGTGATTGTGCTGGGGGGCGGGATGAGCAACGTTGACCGCTTGTACGCCACGGTGCCAAATCTTGTGAAGCAGTGGGTTTTCGGCGGCGAGTGTGAAACCCCGATCCGCAAAGCCGTCCACGGCGACTCCAGCGGCGTGCGCGGCGCGGCGTGGCTGTGGCCGGAATAAAAGCAAAACAGCAACGCAAGTTGCTGTTTTTGATGTTTGTACCCTCTCCCTGTGGGAGAGGGCAAGGGTGAGGGCACCAGACCGCAGCGACCCTTTATTCACCCCACCGCAAACTCCCTGTCCAGCCTGCTATACCCCAGCCCATTAATCTTCTTCACCTTAATCTGCACCGGTATGCGCTCTTTCATCGCCTCGACGTGGCTAATGACGCCGATGGTTTTCCCGGTAGCGTTCAGCGCGTCGAGCGCATCCAGTGCGGTATCCAGCGTTTCACTGTCGAGGGTGCCGAATCCTTCATCCAGGAACAGCGAATCGATTCGCGTTTTGTGGCTCACCAGATCGGAAAGCGCCAGCGCCAGCGCCAGGCTGACCAGGAAGCTCTCGCCGCCAGAGAGCGTGCGTGTATCGCGTACGGCATCCGCCTGCCAGGTGTCGACTACTTCCAGCTCCAGCGCATCGCTGGCTTTGCGCTGCAGCAGATAACGCCCGTGCAGGCGATTTAGCTGCTGGTTAGCAAGCCAGACGAGATTATCCAGCGTCAGCCCCTGAGCGAACTTACGGAACTTATCGCCGGTACTGGAGCCGATCAGCGCGTTCAGATAGCCCCAGTCGTCGGCCTGACGCGCGGCCTCTTCAATTTGCTGCATCAACGTCAGCTGATGCTGACGGTTGTCGCTGTCCTGCTTGAGCTGCTGGCGGATCTCGCCCTGATGCGTGGTGTTCTCGCGAAGCTGTTGCGCCAGCTGCTGCAGCTGGATTTGCAAAGTGGATGCATCGGCCTCGAGACCTTCCGGGCGCAGCGCAACATGCGCCTGTAGCTGCTGGTTCGCCTGGCCGGATAGCGCCGTGGCCTGCTGTATCTGGTTTTCCAGCGACTGCTTCAGCTGTTCGAGGCCACGGAGGATGTCATCATCCAGCAGAGCGGCAATGAACGCCTCCCTGTCGGCAAAACAGCTGGCAGAGAGCGCCGCGGAGAATTGGGTCTGCGACTGTTGCAGGCGCTCTTGCTCCAGCGCCTCCTGTTGCTGCTGGGCGGTAAGCTGGCTTTGCAGCGATACGCATTCATCGTGAATGGCGCGCCAGCCATCAGGAATGGCCGGTTCGGTCTCTTCGGTGTGGGTTGCCGGAAGTGTGTCGAGCAACGGCTTCAGAGCGTTGCTGCGTTCCACAAGAACGCCGTGCTGCGTTTGTTTTTCCTGCCACTGCGCGAATTCTCCTTCGCGGGCGTGCAGCCAGGCGGCTTCGTTCCCCTCTTCGGGAACGCTAAGCGACAGCGTGAGCAGGGTGTGTTCCAGCGTCTGGCGTGTCGCCGTCAGCTGCTGCTGATACTGGCGCGCCTGCGCTTCCTGTTCGTTCAGCTGGTTTTGCAGGGTAAGACGCTGGCTGAGCTGATAAAGCTGGCGCTCATAGTGTTCCTGCTCGTTTATCCATGGCGCGATATCTTCCTGAATATTCAATGTGATATTCAGGGACGCGCAGATCTCAAGCCACTCTTTAGTGAGTGCTTGCTCTTCCTCAGACAGGGTCTGCACGTCGCCTGTCTCGCGCTGAATCTGCTGAGCCAGGGCATTAACCTGCCCCAGCACCAGCAGGCCTTCTTCTTTTAGCGCGGCCACCTCTTTTTCCAGCGCATCACGGCGGCGCTGGTTATCCGTCAGCTCAAGCGATTGATATTGCTCAATGGCGGGATGCTCGCAGGAACCGCACAGGGGACAAGGTTTGCCTGCCTCAAGCTGTGAACGATAGCTTTCCAGATCTTTAATTGTCGCTTCACGCTCGCACAGGGCCTTCAGATCCAGATAGTGCTGGTGTTTCTCTTTGTACTGCTGGCGGCGCAGCGTCAACGTTTCATTAAGTTTGCTCTGCTCCGCCTGGGCTTTCTGTACGCTTTCATTGCTCTGGCGCAGGCGCTTTTGCAGCGGCTGATAGCGAGCGTGTAGCGACGTCAGCCGCTGGCGCTGCGTGCGTGACCGGGACTGCTGCTCCATTGCCACGTTGACCTCATCCGCCGTCAGCGTGAGCGTATTTTCCGGCATGTCAGTCAGCTTGTTACGTAACTCAGTCATCCGCGCAGCGTGCGTGGCCAACTGGTTTTTATCGCGGTTAAGCTGTGAGAAGAGCGCGCGCCATCCGGCAATCTCCTGACCCAGCAGGCGATAACGCTCGTGCTCCGCCAGCCACTGCGCCAGCGCCGTCAGTTCAGTATGAAGCTCGGCGTGGGTACGCAGGGCAGTATTACGGATCCGCGCGCGCAGCGCGGTTTTGGCTTGTAAGCGAGTATTTACTTCAATAATACACTGCTGGGTTTGCGTCAGACGCGCGGTTTGCTCCTGCTGGTGTGCCCAGAGCGGACGAAGCTGGGCGGCGGGCTGCGCAAGCTGGAGCTTTGCCAGCTCAGGCGCAGCGTCCGTCAGAGCCTGTTGTGCCTGCTGCTGCAATGCGGTGATGCGTTGTTGCTCGCGCACAAGCTCATCATGACGGGTAAGCCACTGAAAATGTTTCTGCTGGTTTTTCTGCTGTGCCAGCAACGTTTTCTCTTCGTCAGTAAGTGCCTGCAAACTTTGCTGTAATTGCTGCTGCTGTTCTTCACTCAGCAGCACGACGCCCGCTGCCTGCGCCTCGCACTTTTCCAGCAGGCTGCGGGCGGCTTTGTGTTTTTCAAACACCATGGCGGAAATCTGGCCGTAGATTTCGGTGCCGGTCAGCTCTTCCAGCAGCTCTGCGCGATCGCTCGGTTTGGCATTCAGGAAGGCGGCAAATTGCCCCTGTGAGAGCAACATTGAACGGGTAAAGCGGCCATAGTCCAGACCGGTGAGCGCGGCGGTTTGCTCCAGCTTGTCCGTGACTTTATCGGCGAGGATTTTGCCATCTTCGCAGCGGGCCAGCTCCACGCGCGGCGCCTGCAGGTTGCCGTCCGGCTGGTTGCGTGCCCGGTTCTGGCTCCAGAAGGCGCGGTAGGCGATACCTTTTACCTCAAACTCCACTTCCGCCAGACACTCGGCGGTATCTCGCGTCATCAGGTCGTTTTGTGCCTGGGAAACCTTACTCAGGCGCGGCGTTTCGTGATAAAGCGCCAGACAGATGGCGTCGAGCAGGGTGGTTTTACCTGCGCCTGTGGCGCCTGTAATGGCAAACAGCCCGTTGCTGGCAAAGGGTTCAGCGGTAAAGTCAATTTTCCACTCGCCCTTAAGGGAGTTGAGATTTTTCAGACGCAGGCTCAAAATTTTCATGCGTTTTCTTCCTCGTCATTGAGGGCATGCAGGGTATGGGTGAACAGTTCGCTGAGTCTTTCGCGCTTCGCGTCGTCAATATCCTCCTGCAAGAGCCTGCGCTCAAACACCTCTTCTACCCGCAACTCGCTGAGCGTTTCCCGCTGGGCGCTTAACAGAATTTTCTCGCGCTGCTCGCGGCTGCGGCGCACCAGTAAGACCTCTACCGGCAAGTCTTCCGTCAGCGCCTGGATTTTTCGCTGCATATCATGCAGGTAGTCATCCGTAGTGATTTCGATATCCAGCCAGACGGGGGGATTAAGCGCGGTGCCGCGCCACTGTTCAAGCTGAGCGGTGATGGCCTCCAGATCGCCTTTCAGCACCGCCAGCGGCTGGGTGACCGGCACCTCCAGCGTCTCGACGGCACTGAGTTTGCCCTCGCTGAAGCTCACCAGATGCACGGATTTGGCTTTGCCGGTTTCATCGAAACTGAGCGAAATAGGGGATCCGCAGTAGCGGATATGCTCGCAGCCGCCGATAACCTGGGCGCGGTGAATATGCCCGAGCGCAATGTAGTCCGCAGGCGGGAAGTTCTGCGCCGGAAAGGCGTCCAGCGTGCCGATATAGATGTCACGCACGGCGTCACTTTTACTGGCCCCAACGGTGGTGAGATGCCCGGTCGCAATCACCGGTATCGGCTGTTCGCCACGCAGGTTGCAGGCATCCGCGTGCTGCTGGTGATAATAGTCGGTGATGGCCTGTAATAAATGTTGCTGCTTTTCCGTGCCCGACAGTCCCGCCTGACTTTGTACGATATCGCGCGGGCGTAAAAAGGGGATCGGGCACAGCACTGCCCCCGGCGTACCGTCGCGTTTTTTCAGGATCTGCGGGGCATGCCCGGCGCTGGCGACGACGGTAGTATTGAGAAACGCCAGAATGTCGCGGGATTCATTGAGCGTTGCCACGGAGTCATGGTTACCGGCGACTATCACCAGATGACAGCCGGTCTGCTGCAAGTTCACCACGAAGCGGTTATACAGCTCGCGCGCATAGCTGGGGGGCGACCCCGTATCAAAGATGTCACCCGCGACAATAATCGCATCGACCTCGTGGGCCTGCGCCGTCTCCAGCAGCCAGTTCAGGAACGCTTCATGTTCAGCCGCACGGCTTTTGCTGTAAAAATTTTGACCGAGATGCCAGTCCGAGGTGTGAAGTATGCGCATAGCGGTTCCGTGGCAAAAATGAGAAAGCAGGATTATAAACGTTCAGAGAAGGGAAAATAACCGCTGTAATAAAACAACGGTTTGCCCGCTACCGTGGTAATGTTTTTCATAAATCTGTCATAAATCTGACGCATAATGGCGCCGAATTACAAACGTGTAACTTAATAAGATAAGACAGGGCAAAGTATGGCGAGACGTATTCTGGTCGTAGAAGATGAAGCTCCAATTCGTGAAATGGTGTGCTTCGTGCTCGAGCAAAATGGCTTCCAGCCGGTTGAAGCGGAAGATTATGACAGCGCAGTGAACCAGCTGAATGAACCCTGGCCCGATCTGATTCTGCTGGACTGGATGTTGCCTGGCGGCTCCGGACTGCAGTTTATCAAACATCTGAAGCGTGAAGCGCTGACCCGCGACATCCCGGTTGTCATGCTCACGGCGCGCGGAGAGGAAGAGGATCGCGTGCGCGGACTAGAAACCGGCGCGGACGATTACATCACTAAACCGTTCTCCCCAAAAGAGCTGGTCGCCCGCATTAAAGCCGTGATGCGCCGTATTTCACCGATGGCGGTGGAAGAGGTGATAGAGATGCAGGGACTCAGCCTTGACCCTACCTCGCACCGCGTGATGACCGGCGAAAACCCCCTCGATATGGGCCCTACCGAATTTAAACTCCTGCACTTCTTTATGACTCACCCGGAACGCGTATACAGCCGCGAGCAGTTGCTGAATAACGTCTGGGGAACTAACGTGTATGTCGAAGACCGGACGGTTGACGTACATATTCGCCGCCTGCGAAAAGCGCTGGAACTGAGCGGCCACGATCGCATGGTACAGACGGTCCGCGGCACGGGTTATCGTTTTTCGACCCGTTTCTGAACAATGACAGGAGTGTGACGCGTGCTGGAACGTCTGTCATGGAAAAGGCTCGTCTTTGAACTGATCTTATGCTGTATTCCGGCCTTCCTTCTTGGGGCCTTTCTCGGACATCTGCCGTGGTTTCTGCTGGCGTCGGTCACCGGGCTGCTGATCTGGCATTTCTGGAACCTGCTGCGCCTCTCCTGGTGGCTGTGGGTTGACCGCAGTATGACCCCACCGCCGGGCAGCGGCAGCTGGGAGCCCCTGCTGTACGGCCTGCACCAGATGCAGATGCGTAATAAAAAGCGCCGTCGCGAGCTGGGTAGCCTGATTAAGCGTTTTCGCAGCGGGGCGGAGTCGTTGCCGGATGCGGTCATCCTGACCACTGAAGAAGGCACCATCTTCTGGTGTAACGGCCTGGCGCAACAGCTGCTGGGCCTTCGCTGGCCGGACGATAACGGTCAGAACATCCTTAACCTTTTACGCTATCCCGAATTCACGCTGTATCTGAAAAAGCGTGATTTTACCCGCCCGCACAATCTGAAGCTCAACAATGGTCGCCATCTGGAAATCCGCGTGATGCCTTACAGCGATAAGCAGTGGCTGATGGTGGCGCGCGATGTCACCCAAATGCACCAGCTTGAGGGCGCGCGCCGTAATTTCTTTGCGAACGTCAGCCACGAACTGCGTACTCCGTTGACCGTGCTTCAGGGTTATCTGGAGATGATGCAGGAGCAAACGCTGGAAGGTGCGCCGCGTGAAAAAGCGCTGCATACCATGCGCGAGCAAACGCATCGCATGGAAGGGCTGGTGAAGCAGCTGCTGACGCTCTCGAAGATTGAAGCGGCGCCTACGCTTGCGCTGAATGACACGATAGATGTGCCGATGATGCTGCGGGTTGTGGAGCGTGAAGCGCAGACGTTAAGCCACAAAAAGCATCACCTGACCTTCGAGGTCGACAGCACGCTAAAGGTGCTGGGCAGTGAGGATGAGCTTCGTAGCGCCATATCCAACCTGGTGTACAACGCGGTGAACCATACGCCGGAAGGGACGGATATTATGGTGCGCTGGAACCGTACCCCTACGGGCGCCGAGTTTAGCGTGGAAGATAACGGGCCGGGGATCGCACCGGAGCATATCCCGCGTCTGACCGAACGCTTCTACCGCGTGGATAAAGCGCGGTCGCGGCAAACAGGGGGGAGCGGCCTGGGGCTGGCGATTGTGAAGCACGCGGTAAATCACCACGAAAGCCGACTTGATATTCAGAGTACGCTGGGGAAAGGAACCCGCTTCAGTTTCGTTATTCCGGAACGATTAATTGCCAAAAAGACCGCCTGAGGGCAGGTGTGTCATTTTCCCTTTCCACGGGTCAGCGTCTGCTGGCCCGTTTGCTTTGCAGTCAAGCGAAACGCGGATGAATAATATACGGCTGGGTGTTTTTTGTTCGCATGATTAGCCATGAGTTTTTCCTGTAAATAGCGTATTGTGCTGGCGTGTATTTTCATGCTGGCATATTGTTCTGGTTTTGAGATCCCACCTTGCCTTTAAACGTTATAAGCGTTTAAATTGCCCCCCAGATACTGTCAGACCGACTGTATTTGCGTGGTAAATCGAAAAACTATTCTTCTCCACGCCAGGACGGGAGCATTTCCCGCTGAAATTGAGCAATTTTTCGGCTGTATCGTCCCGTCAGGGAAAACGAAAATCTCAATGTTTTCAACACCACATCCACAGGCAGTAAGGTTTTATGACCCATCACTTAAAATCGCGTGACATCATCGCGCTGGGCTTTATGACATTTGCGCTGTTCGTTGGCGCAGGCAACATTATTTTCCCTCCAATGGTTGGCTTACAGGCGGGTGAACACGTCTGGACCGCTGCGTTTGGTTTCCTGATTACTGCCGTGGGTCTACCGGTACTGACCGTCGTCGCGCTGGCGAAAGTCGGTGGCGGCGTGGACAGCCTCAGCACGCCGATTGGCAAAGTCGCAGGTGTTCTGCTGGCCACCGTCTGCTATCTGGCCGTGGGCCCGCTGTTTGCCACCCCGCGCACGGCGACCGTTTCCTTTGAAGTGGGGATTGCTCCGCTGACCGGCGACGGCCCGATGCCGCTGTTTATCTACAGCCTGGTCTACTTCGCGATTGTCATTCTGGTCTCCCTCTATCCGGGCAAACTGCTGGATACCGTGGGTAACTTCCTGGCGCCGCTGAAAATCATCGCCCTGATCGTTCTCGCCGTGGCCGCTATCATCTGGCCAGCAGGCCCGATCAGCGACGCAATGGACGCCTATAAAAACGCCGCGTTCTCTAACGGTTTTGTGAACGGCTACCTGACGATGGATACGCTGGGCGCAATGGTGTTTGGTATTGTTATCGTTAACGCCGCGCGTTCCCGCGGTGTGACCGAAGCGCGTCTGCTGACCCGCTATACCATCTGGGCTGGCCTGATGGCTGGTGTGGGTCTGACGCTGCTGTATCTGGCGCTGTTCCGCCTGGGCTCTGATAGCGCCATGCTGGTTGATCAGAACGCGAACGGTGCGGCTATTCTGCACGCTTACGTCCAGCACACCTTCGGTGGTGCGGGCAGTATGCTGCTGGCGGCGCTGATTTTCCTGGCGTGTCTGGTGACCGCAGTGGGCCTGACCTGCGCCTGTGCTGAGTTCTTTGCGCAGTATCTGCCGCTCTCTTACCGCACCCTGGTGTTTATCCTCGGTATCTTCTCCATGGCGGTGTCCAACCTCGGTCTGAGCCACCTGATTCAGGTCTCTATTCCGGTGCTGACGGCCATCTATCCGCCGTGCATCGTGCTGGTGGTGCTGAGCTTCACCCGTCCGTGGTGGAATAACTCCTCACGAATTATTGCGCCAGCCATGTTTATCAGCCTGATTTTTGGTATCCTTGACGGGATTAAAGCATCAGCGTTCGCCGCGATTCTGCCCGCCTGGACACAGCGTCTGCCGCTGTCCGAGCAGGGCCTGGCCTGGCTGATGCCTACCGTTGTTGCACTGGTTCTGGCGATTATCTGGGACCGTGCTGCAGGGCGCCAGGTTGCATCTAACGCCCATTAATCAACGGCAACAAACTGTTTAACCACGGGGCTTAAGGCCCCGTGGTTTTTTGTTTTTTCGTGTTGAATGGCAAGATTTTAATGGAAAGCACTAACAAACTTAAACGTGGTCTCAGCACACGCCACATCCGCTTTATGGCGCTGGGCTCTGCGATTGGTACCGGTCTTTTTTATGGCTCGGCAGATGCCATCAAAATGGCCGGTCCAAGCGTTCTGCTGGCCTACATCATTGGCGGCGTGGCGGCGTATATCATCATGCGCGCCCTCGGAGAGATGTCGGTTCACAATCCTTCTGCCAGTTCGTTCTCGCGCTATGCGCAGGAAAACCTCGGACCGCTGGCCGGGTTTATCACTGGCTGGACCTACTGCTTTGAAATTTTGATTGTGGCCATTGCCGATGTGACGGCGTTTGGTATCTATATGGGCGTCTGGTTCCCGACGGTGCCGCACTGGATCTGGGTGCTGAGCGTGGTGCTGCTCATCTGCGCCGTCAACCTGATGAGCGTGAAGGTGTTCGGCGAACTTGAGTTCTGGTTCTCCTTCTTCAAGGTCGCCACCATTATCATCATGATTGTGGCCGGTTTTGGCATCATCCTCTGGGGGATTGGCAACGGCGGTCAGCCGACCGGGATCCATAACCTCTGGAGCAACGGGGGCTTCTTCAGCAACGGCTGGCTCGGGATGGTGATGTCGCTGCAGATGGTGATGTTCGCCTACGGCGGTATTGAAATTATTGGTATCACCGCCGGGGAAGCGAAAGACCCTGAGAAATCCATTCCACGTGCCATCAACTCCGTGCCGATGCGTATTCTGGTGTTCTATGTGGGCACGCTGTTCGTGATTATGTCCATCTACCCGTGGAACCAGGTCGGTACCAACGGTAGCCCGTTTGTGCTGACCTTCCAGCATATGGGCATTGCGTTTGCTGCCAGCATTCTGAACTTCGTGGTGCTGACCGCGTCGCTTTCCGCGATCAACAGTGACGTCTTTGGCGTGGGTCGTATGCTACACGGCATGGCGGAGCAGGGCAGTGCGCCGAAGGTGTTCGCTAAAACCTCCCGCCGCGGCACGCCGTGGGTGACGGTGGTGGTCATGACCGTTGCGCTGCTGTTCTCGGTTTACCTTAACTACATCATGCCGGAGAACGTCTTCCTGGTGATTGCGTCGCTGGCGACCTTCGCGACCGTGTGGGTGTGGATCATGATCCTGCTGTCGCAGATTGCGTTCCGCCGTCGACTGTCGCCGGAAGAGGCGAAAGCGCTGAAGTTTAAAGTCCCGGGTGGCGTTGCAACAACCGTCGTCGGGCTGATCTTCCTGGTG
Source organism: Enterobacter sp. ZOR0014 (assembly GCF_000798855.1). Lineage (NCBI taxonomy): Bacteria > Pseudomonadati > Pseudomonadota > Gammaproteobacteria > Enterobacterales > Enterobacteriaceae > Enterobacter > Enterobacter sp. ZOR0014. The sequence continues at coordinate 17,450 of NZ_JTLF01000171.1, forward strand.
TTTATCATTGGCCTGATTGGCTACCATCCGGATACCCGTATTTCCCTCTACGTGGGCTGTGCGTGGATCGTCCTGCTGCTGGTTGGCTGGGTATTTAAATGCCGCCGCGATCGCCAACTGGCAGAAGAGCAGTAATTTTTTTATTCCCTCTCCCTTTGGGAGAGGGTGAGGGCATCAGGCCGCACTGATCCCTCCTCCCCCGTCCTCCTCCCCCAATAAATCACGTCATGGTGAGCTATCCTTAACCACCCTGTGGCAAGGTGACGTCAATTTCATCAAAGGGGATTCGTGATGTTAAATGCCTGGCACCTTCCGGTTGCCCCATTTGTTAAGCAAAACAAAGACAACCTTGTGATTACGCTCTGGCTGGCGGGGGAAAATCAGCCTGAACGCGTGACGCTCCGCGCCGAAATTGATAATGAAGAGACCGGGCTGAAAATGCACAAGCTGCGCAGCCAGCCGCAGCCGGGGATCACCGCCTGGCGGGCGAATATCGATTTGCGTAGCGGGCAGCCGCGCCGCCGTTATAGCTTCAAGCTGCTGTGGAACCATCGTCAGCTGTGGTTTACCCCGCAGGGGTTTAGCCGGTTCCCGCCCGCACGGCTGGAACAGTTTGCCGTTGATTATCCGGATAGCGGACCGCAGTGGGTTAACGATCAGGTCTTTTACCAGATTTTCCCGGATCGCTTTGCGCGTAGCGAAAAACGCACTGCCGACCAGGATAAGGTCTATCACCACCACGCGGCGGGCCACGACATTATCCTGAAAAAATGGGATGAGCCGGTGACGGCGCATGCGGGCGGCTCGACGTTTTACGGCGGCGATCTCGACGGCATCAGCGAAAAGCTGCCGTACCTGAAAAAACTGGGCGTGACGGCGCTGTACCTCAACCCGGTGTTTAAAGCCCCGAGCGTACATAAATACGATACACAGGATTATCGCCACGTTGACGCGCAGTTTGGCGGGGACGAGGCACTGCTGCGCCTGCGAGAGAACACCCTTAAGGAAGGCATGCGCCTGATTCTGGACGGCGTGTTTAACCACAGCGGAGATTCGCACGCCTGGTTTGACCGTCATAACCAGTCGATGGGCGGAGCATGCCATAACCCGGACTCGCCGCAGCGTGACTGGTACAGCTTTAATGAGGAGGGGCGTGCCCTGGACTGGCTGGGCTACCCCAGTCTGCCGAAGCTGGATTTCCAGTCATCAACGCTGGTTAATGAGATTTACGGCGGCGAAGACAGCATCGTACGCCACTGGCTGAACGCCCCGTGGAATATGGACGGCTGGCGTCTGGACGTCGTACATATGCTGGGTGAAGCGGGTGGGGCGCGAAATAACCTGCAGCACGTCGGTGGGATCACGCGCTCGGCAAAAGCGGCCCGGCCTGAAGCGTTCGTGTTTGGCGAACACTTTGGCGACGCGCGCCAGTGGCTGCAAAACGATGCCGAAGATGCGGCGATGAACTATCGCGGTTTTACCTTCCCGCTATGGGGTTTCCTGGCGAATACCGATATCTCCTACGATCCGAACCACATTGACGCCGAAACCTGCGCAGCGTGGATGGATAACTACCGCGCCGGGCTGTCTCATCAGCAGCAGCTGAGGATGTTTAACCAGCTTGATAGTCACGATACCGCACGCTTTAAATCCCTGCTCGGCAAGGATGTGGCGCGTCTGCCGCTGGCGGTCACCTGGCTCTTCACCTGGCCGGGCGTACCGTGTATCTACTACGGAGACGAAGTGGGACTGGACGGCAACAACGATCCGTTCTGTCGCAAAACCTTCCCGTGGGCGCCAGAAAAACAGGACAAGGTGCTGTTCAGCCTCTATCAGCGGCTGGCGAAGCTGCGTAAACAGAGTCTAGCCCTGCGCTACGGCGGCTGCCAGGTGGTGTACGCCCACGATAACGTGGTGGTCTTTGTCCGCGTCTATAACCAGCAGCGCGTGCTGGTGGCTATCAACCGGGGCGAGGCTTGTGAAGTGGTGCTGGATGATTCCCCGCTGTTGAAGGTGGCTACGTGGAAGAATAAAGAGGGCAAGGCGACGATTCAGGACGGCGTGCTGGCGCTGCCGGCGATATCCGCGACGATCTGGGTCGGTAGCTAACGCGACGGTAAATGTTTCCACCTTTAAGATGGCGCAAATGCAACGATTTGTGTCAATCTTAACGAATAGTTTACGGTGAAGGTGGAAACATGGACGAGCTCTACATCCTTGGCTGTTTGTTACTGGTTTTTGCGCTGGTGGTTGCGCCCGTGCTTGCGGTTATTGGCTTTAATCGGAGCACGGCGGCGCGGCAGGAGATCGCCAGGCTTCGCCAGCGCATTGAAGCGCTTGAGCAGCGTGGTGCCGCTGAGATAGCGCCGGAGACGGCGCAGACCGCCGCGCCGGTGGTTGTGACCGCGCCAGTGGTGGAGCACACTCCCGCACCTGTCGACCCCTGGCGTCCGGACGCCAGCGTGCCCAGGGCTGAACCCGCTCCCGTTTCCGCTCCTGCCCCTGCGGCAAAACAGCCATCCGTCTTTGGCGGCATACTGACGTCGCTGGTGCGCTGGTTTATGCAGGGAAATCCGCTGGCGAAGCTGGGGATCCTGCTGCTTTTCCTCGGTCTCTCTTTCCTGCTGCGCTATACCGTCGAACATTCCCTGTTCCCGCTTGAGCTGCGCCTGGTGGCGACGGCGCTGTTTGCCATCGTTCTGCTGGCGATTGGCTGGCGACTGCGGCATAAGCAGCCGGTTTATGCGCTTATCTTACAGGGTGGGGCGACGGGCATTCTTTACCTGACGGTCTTTGGTGCCTTCCGGCTCTGGCAAATGTTGCCGATGACGCTGGCTTTTGCGCTGCTGGTAGCGATTTGCGCCGCGAGCGTCGGGCTGGCCGTGCTGCAGAAGGCCTTGAGCCTGGCCATGCTGGCGAGCCTCGGCGGGTATCTGGCACCGCTGCTCCTGTCTACCGGAGGCGGCAACTTTGTGGCGCTGTTCTCTTTCTATCTCCTGCTTTCCATCGGTATTCTCGCCATCAGCATCTGGCAGCACTGGCGCGAGCTCAATCTGCTCGGTCTGCTTTTTACGTTTGGCGTGGGTGGCCTCTGGGGGCTGAGCGACTATCAGCCTGAACACTATTGGGTGTGCCAGCTGTTCCTGATTGCCAATACGCTGATATTCGGCGTGCTGTGCGTGGCGCTGTCGCTGCGGGCGCAGGAAAAAGGGAAACAGATTATTGACGGCGTACTGCTGTTTGCTCCGCCGCTGATTGGCTTCGGGATGCAGTACGGCATGACCCGGCACTGGGAATATGGCCCGGCGCTGAGCGCGCTCGGATATGGGGCATTTTATCTTACCCTTGCGTTCCTCGCGCTGCGGCGCTATCCGTCCATCGGACGACCACTGGTCATGGCGGCGCTGGCCATCGGCGGCGGGTTCGCTACGCTCGCCATTCCGCTGGCACTCTCGGCGCGCTGGACGGCGATGGCCTGGGCGCTGGAGGGGCTGGGTATCCTCTGGCTGGGCATGCAGCAGAACCAGCGTCGTATGAGCTATAGCGGGACGGCGCTGCTGGTGCTGGCACTCGGCAGCGCGCTGTGGGCGCAAATGGACGGCGTGACGTCGCTGAGCCTGTTCCTTATCTTCGCCATCCTCAGCCTTTGCTGGCTGGCTGCGGCGTGGCTATGGCGCAAAAGTATTCTGCCGGTCAGTTGGGCGTTGTTGGCAGGCGGCCTGTTGTTCTGGATCGTGGCGCTATTGGGTGCCTCGCAACGGGTGCTGAAACAAGAATTACCTGTTCTGGCAGGCGTGCTGGCGCTCTCGGCCGTCTCGGTCTGGGGCTGGCGCCAGGCTGCCGCTCGTCTGGCGTGGCGGGAGCTGGATGCCAGCAAATGGCTGCTGTGGCCACTGATGCTGGTGATGGTTGTTTACCAGCTTTTGCATCAGCAGATCGTTGCCGCTGGCTGGTCAAATCTGGCCTGGTGCATTGCACTTCCTGCCGCATTGATGCTGCTGCGACGTGACGGTGAAAGACTGCTGCCGCGCATCGCGATGGGGCTGCACCTGACGCTTTGCTGGATGATTTTACTGGCGCTGGCGGCTGAGCTTTACTGGTTTGCTCGCGCGCTACCGTGGGGCATGGCGGCGTGGGGCAGTGGACTGGCGATGGCGGCTGGGGGCGGCGTGATTCTGGCGCTTTCCGCGGCGGTGCGTCGCCGCGCGTGGCCGTTCGGGGAGTGGCCTGCGCTCTATACCTGCCTGGCGCCGATCCCTGTCGTCGTGGCGCTGCTGGTGCTGCTGGTCGTGACCAATTTCCAGGACGGCGTCGTTTACCGGCAAACCTGGCTGCCGCTGGTGAACCCGCTTGAGGAAGGCGCGGCATTCGCGCTGCTTGGGCTGGTGGTCTTTTATCGGGCAGTGGATCGCTACTATCCCGCGTTGCTTGCTCAGGCTCGCCCGTGGCCTGCCGTTGCTATCATGGCGTTTGGCTTCTGGTGGCTTAACGGGGCGCTGATGCGCGCTCTGGCCTGGTATGGGGATGTGGCCTGGAATATGGCGTCGCTGTGGGATTCGCGGCTTATTCAGACCACGTTTGCCCTGTTCTGGATGCTGATCGCGCTGGTGGTCATGGTCCATGCTACCCGCCGGGCCTCCCGCCAGGAGTGGCTCTGCGGGGCCGCCTTGCTGGGGGTCGTGATGGTTAAACTGATGCTGGTGGACAGCGCAGGCGGAGGCGGCCTGTCCCGTGCCGTGGCGTTTATCGGCGTGGCGATACTGGTCCTGATCGTGGGGTATTTCTCGCCACTACCGCCTAAAACTGGAGATGAAAAATGAAATGGATGAAAGCGGTAGTCTGTACCACGCTGCTGGCGCTATCGGGCATGGCGTTCTGCGACGAGATACAAACGGAATCGCCGCGGGATTATGCCTTTGGTCGTTCACTGGAAACGTCGGTTCCTTCCCAGTGGTATCGGGTATTGCTGCCGCTCGCCGTCTATGAACAGAGCACCTCGCCGAATCTGGACGATGTCCGCGTCTTTAATCAGTCGGGTGAGCCGGTTCCCTTCAGCCTGGTCACCGCGACGCGCCCGCAGGTGGTGGCGCAATCCACGGCGCTGCGTCTTTTTCCTCTGGACGCCTCACCGCTTGCCGCTGCGCCAGATGCCGGTGAGAGCAATAAGATCCTGCTCCATTCCGGAAATGGCGTTGAGATTGTGCTCGAAGGGCAGAAAGCTGCCGTGGCCGGGCAACATTATCTGCTGACCTTGCCAGAGCAGGCGACGGGTGAGATGGCTATATCCCAGCTGCAGCTGCTCTGGAATCCCCCTCAGACGTCATGGCAGGGAACGGCATCGGTCTATTACAGCGAGGATTTGAAGCGCTGGTATACCCTACGCGAGGATATGCCCTTGCTGGACGTCGTCAGTGGCCAGGATCGCCTTAAGCTCGATCGGATCGATACCGATACGGTTTTATCTCCTGATGCGAATCGCTATCTCATGGTGGTGCTGAATGCGCAGAGCCAGGGCATGACCTTGACCGGCGTAAACGCGATTAGCGCCCCTGCGCAGATGGCTCCGGAAGCGATCGACCTGGAGGGGGAAGGGGAACAGCTATCGACAAGCGAAGCGCAGTGGCACTGGGCGCACCCGCAACCATTGAGCACGGTCAGCTTCTTGCTGAATGGCGACGGCGTTCTGCCCGTGGAGATTGCGTGGCGAAGTACGGAAAAAGACACATGGCACCCCCTGAGAAAAGAGGTTCTTTACCGCCTGGAGGGCAAAACGTCTGCGCCGGTTTCGCTTAACGGAGAGCGGGTCCAGGCGGTAAAAATCACGACGCTGAATGCGCGTCTGCCTGAATACCTTCCGAACGTCATAGGGCATCGCGACCGCGTTGATCTGGTGTTTAACGCGCAGGGGAAAGCACCGTACGTGCTCGCCTGGGGAAACGGGGCGGCAAAACCAGCAAACCTGGAACCTGACATGCTGATCCCCGCCGACCTGCGCAAAACCTATGATATGGCGAATCTGCCGCAGGCCGATATTGTGGATGATGTCGCGTTGGGCGGTGAGGCGCGTTTAACCGCCACTTCTGCGGGCGAGCAGGAGAGCCGGATGAACGCGCTGCTGGTGTGGAGCGTGCTGATTGTGGGCGTGATCCTGCTGGCGCTCATGGCCTGGCGCATCTGGCGAGAGACGCAGCGTAAAGCATAAAAAAAGGCCCGCATGTGCGGGCCTTCTTCGTAAACCGTGCCGATTACAGGCTGGATACGTTCTCAGACAGGTATTTTGCTACGCCGTCTGGGGAAGCAGCCATACCTTCTTTACCTTTTTCCCACTGAGCCGGGCACACTTCGCCGTGCTCTTCGTGGAACTGCAGCGCGTCAACCATGCGCAGCATTTCGTCGATGTTACGACCCAGCGGCAGATCGTTAACAACCTGGTGACGAACGATGCCGTTTGCGTCGATCAGGAAAGAACCGCGCAGTGCAACGCCAGCGTCCGGATGTTCGATACCGTAAGCCTGCTGGATTTCGCGTTTGATGTCCGCAACCATTGCGTATTTCACCGCACCGATGCCGCCTTTGTCGACAGGGGTGTTACGCCATGCGTTGTGTACAAATTCAGAGTCGAAGGAGACGCCAACCACTTCCACGCCACGCTTCTGGAATTCTTCATAACGTTTGTCGAAGGCGATCAGCTCAGACGGGCAAACGAAGGTGAAGTCCATTGGCCAGAAGAACAGAACGGTCGCTTTACCGTTGGTGTGCTGTTTGAAGTTGAAGTTTTCAACGATTTCACCGTTGCCCAGAACTGCTGCAGCTGTAAAATCCGGAGCCGGACGAGTTACCAGAACCATATGATTCTCCTGTAGATACTAAGGTTATTTGGAACGCAACGCGAGCCATTATAGAGAGTGTTCATGGATAAGACAAAGAGGTGGTGACAATCGTTCCGCCAGCTTTTACCTATCAATGTAAATCTGTCACAGCTGTTTGTTTTTCGCTTGCGCCATCATGCGCGGATAGAACTGCCAGAATTGCGTCTCCAGCGCGTCATAGTGTGCATCCAGGTCATACCAGGAGTCACGCAGCGCATCCAGACGCGGCCGGCGGCTGGCCATGCCATTCAGGACGTTCTGGATAAAAGCCATCTCACCATAGCGCTCCAGCCAGCGTTCTGACCACAAATAATTGTTCAGATTGACAAAGCGCGGCGGTGAGTCGGGCAAAATGACCGACACCTGTGCATGGGCGTAGCGCACAAACTCTGGCAACGGTAGCGACGGGGAGAGCTGTTCCCAGTGGCGAGACAGGAAATGGTCCCACATCACATCCAGCGTGATCGGCGCAACGCGGCGAGTCTCAGGGCGGAACCACGCTTTGGCTTCCGTAACCTCGGGCAGGTTATCGGTGATGACATCAATGCGGCGGTGCATAAAGATGCCGTCGACAACCTCAGGGGAATAGTCTTCTGCAGGGTTGCCGCGCACGAAATCGGCCAGCAAATTGCCGGAAAGGGAGCTGTCAGCGAGGTGAGCGAGATGCAGGTGAGCGAGAAAATTCATGCGTTTTATTTGTCCGGGGGCGGCTAATTGTTGCAGCAAAAGGGTGTGAGCACTAGACTATGCCGCCTGTTTTTAAGTCACGAGTATACGTCATGCGCGTCGCCGATTTCTCCTTTGAACTACCTGAATCCCTGATTGCTCACTATCCCATGCCTGAGCGTAGCAGCTGTCGCTTACTGTCGCTGGATGGGCCAACGGGCGAGCTGACGCACGGTACTTTCACCGATTTGCTCGACAAGCTCAACCCTGGCGATCTGCTGGTCTTTAACAACACCCGCGTGATCCCGGCGCGTCTGTTTGGCCGTAAGGCCAGCGGCGGCAAGATTGAAGTGCTGGTCGAACGTATGCTCGATGATAAACGTATTCTGGCACATATTCGCGCCTCTAAAGCGCCGAAGCCGGGCGCAGAACTGCTGCTGGGCGATGACGAGAGCATTAAAGCGACCATGACCGCGCGTCACGACGCGCTGTTTGAGGTGGAATTCCAGGACGAGCGCACGGTCCTCGATATCCTTAACGCCATCGGCCATATGCCGCTGCCGCCGTATATTGAACGCCCGGACGAAGAGGCCGATCGCGAGCTGTACCAGACCGTCTACAGCCAGAAACCTGGCGCGGTCGCGGCGCCGACGGCAGGACTGCACTTTGATGAACCGCTGCTGGAAAAACTGCGCGCGAAGGGCGTTGAGATGGCGTTCGTGACGCTGCACGTCGGCGCGGGTACGTTCCAGCCGGTGCGCGTAGACAGCATTGAAGACCACATCATGCACTCTGAGTATGCCGAAGTGCCTCAGGAGGTGGTGGACGCGGTGCTGGCGGCGAAAGCGCGCGGAAACCGCGTGGTTGCGGTAGGCACGACTTCAGTCCGTTCGCTGGAGAGCGCTGCACAGGCCGCGAAAACGGGTCTCATCGAGCCGTTCTTTGGCGATACGCAGATCTTTATCTACCCGGGCTACCAGTACAAAGTCATTGATGCGCTGGTGACCAATTTCCATCTGCCTGAATCGACGCTGATTATGCTGGTTTCCGCGTTTGCGGGTTATCAGCATACGATGAATGCTTACAAGTCTGCGGTAGAACAAAAATATCGCTTTTTTAGCTACGGGGACGCGATGTTTATCACGTACAATCCGCAGGCTTTGAATGAGCGTGTCGGGGAATAAGTCCGCGGCACCGTATGACAACGTTGGACTGTTTTTCTGACGTCGGAGAAAAAATGAAATTTGAACTCGATACCACCGATGGCCGCGCGCGTCGCGGTCGTCTGGTGTTTGATCGCGGCGTGGTGGAAACCCCCGCATTTATGCCTGTGGGTACGTACGGCACCGTAAAAGGGATGACGCCGGAAGAAGTTGAAGCCACTGGCGCACAGATTATCCTCGGTAACACCTTCCACCTGTGGCTGCGCCCGGGTCAGGAGATCATGAAGCTGCACGGTGACCTGCACGACTTCATGCAGTGGAAAGGCCCAATCCTGACCGATTCCGGCGGTTTCCAGGTCTTCAGCCTGGGGGATATCCGCAAGATCACCGAGCAGGGCGTTCACTTCCGTAACCCGATCAACGGCGATCCGATTTTCCTCGATCCAGAAAAGTCGATGGAGATTCAGTACGATCTCGGTTCTGACATCGTGATGATCTTCGACGAATGTACGCCATACCCGGCTGACTGGGACTACGCGAAACGCTCTATGGAGATGTCTCTGCGTTGGGCGAAGCGTAGCCGCGACCGTTTTGACTCCCTGCAGAACAAAAATGCGCTGTTCGGCATTATCCAGGGCAGCGTTTACGAAGATTTACGCGATATCTCCGTTAAAGGTCTGGTAGAGATAGGTTTTGATGGCTACGCTGTCGGCGGTTTGGCTGTGGGTGAGCCGAAGGAAGATATGCACCGCATTCTGGAGCATGTCTGCCCGCAAATCCCGGCGGATAAACCACGATACCTGATGGGTGTGGGTAAACCAGAAGATCTGGTGGAAGGCGTACGTCGCGGCATCGATATGTTCGACTGCGTCATGCCAACCCGTAACGCACGTAACGGTCATCTGTTCGTGACTGACGGCGTGGTGAAAATCCGTAACGCGAAGCATAAGAGTGACACCAGCCCGCTCGATTCCGAGTGCGATTGCTATACCTGTCGCAATTATTCCCGCGCGTATCTGCATCATCTCGATCGTTGCAACGAGATTTTGGGCGCGCGTCTCAATACCATTCATAATCTTCGTTATTATCAGCGCTTAATGGCTGGTTTACGTAAGGCTATCGAAGAGGGTAAATTAGAGAGCTTCGTGACCGATTTCTACCAACGTCAGGGGCGGGATGTTCCACCGTTGAACGTTGATTAATTTTAATAATGAGGGAATTTGAATGAGCTTTTTTATTTCTGATGCGGTAGCGGCAACAGGTGCTCCGGCGCAGGGCAGCCCTATGTCTCTGATCCTGATGCTGGTTGTGTTCGGTCTGATCTTCTACTTCATGATCCTCCGCCCACAGCAGAAGCGTACCAAAGAGCACAAAAAGCTGATGGACTCCATCGCGAAAGGCGATGAAGTGCTGACCAACGGTGGTCTGGTCGGTCGCGTAACCAAAGTGGCTGAAAGTGGCTACATTGCAATCGCCCTGAACGACACCACTGAAGTGGTTATCAAACGTGACTTCGTAGCTGCCGTTCTGCCGAAAGGCACCATGAAGGCGCTGTAATCCCAACTTTTCCCAAAGGGAACTGCCGTGTTAAACCGTTATCCTTTGTGGAAGTACATCATGCTGGTCGTCGTGATTCTCGTCGGCCTGCTGTACGCGCTTCCCAACCTGTATGGTGAGGATCCGGCCGTTCAAATCACTGGCGCGCGCGGTGTCGCCGCCAGTGAGCAAACGCTGATCCAGGTCCAGAAAACGTTACAAGAAGAAAAAATTACCGCTAAGTCTGTGGCTCTGGAAGAGGGTGCAATTCTTGCTCGCTTCGACACCACCGACACGCAGCTCCGCGCTCGCGAAGCGCTGATGGGCGTGCTGGGTGACAAATATGTCGTGGCGCTTAACCTTGCTCCTGCAACCCCGCGTTGGCTGGCTGCGCTGAACGCAGAGCCGATGAAACTGGGTCTTGACCTGCGTGGTGGTGTTCACTTCCTGATGGAAGTGGATATGGATACCGCGCTCGGCAAGCTGCAGGAACAGAATATCGACAGCCTGCGCAGCGATCTGCGCGACAAAGGCATCCCTTACACTACCGTGCGTAAAGAAGATAACTACGGCATGAGCATCACGTTCCGCGACAGTGCGGCGCGCGATCAGGCTGTAGATTACCTGACCCAACGTCACCGTGACCTGGTCATCACCTCTCAGGGCAGCAACCAGCTGCGCGCGGTGATGACCGATGCGCGTCTGAAAGAAGCGCGTGAATATGCCGTTCAGCAGAACATCAACATTCTGCGTAACCGTGTAAACCAACTGGGCGTGGCTGAGCCGCTGGTACAGCGTCAGGGTGCGGACCGTATCGTGGTTGAACTGCCGGGTATTCAGGACACTGCGCGTGCGAAAGAGATTCTGGGTGCGACCGCAACGCTGGAATTCCGTCTGGTTAACGCTAACGTCGATCAGTCCGCTGCCGCAGCAGGCCGTATTCCGGGTGACTCCGAAGTGAAACAGACCCGCGAAGGTCAGCCCGTTGTGCTGTACAAACGCGTCATTCTGACCGGTGACCATATTACCGACTCCACTTCCAGCCAGGACGAATACAACCAGCCGCAGGTTAACATCTCGCTGGATAGCGCGGGTGGTAACATCATGTCTAACTTCACCAAGGACAACATCGGTAAACCGATGGCCACCTTGTTCGTGGAGTACAAAGACAGCGGTAAGAAAGATGCCAACGGTCGTGCAGTGCTGGTGAAAGAGGAAGAGGTGATTAACATCGCCAATATCCAGTCTCGTCTGGGTAACAGCTTCCGTATTACCGGTATTAGCAACCCGAACGAAGCGCGTCAGCTCTCTCTGCTGCTGCGTGCCGGTGCGCTGATTGCGCCAATTCAGATTGTTGAAGAACGTACCATTGGTCCAACGCTGGGGATGCAGAACATCCAACAGGGTCTGGAAGCGTGTCTGGCCGGTCTGGTGGTCTCTATCCTCTTCATGATCTTCTTCTATAAGAAGTTTGGTCTGATTGCGACCAGTGCGCTGGTCGCCAACCTGGTGCTGATCATCGGCATTATGTCCCTGCTGCCAGGGGCGACGCTGACCATGCCGGGGATTGCGGGTATCGTTCTGACCCTTGCGGTGGCGGTCGACGCCAACGTACTGATTAACGAACGTATCAAAGAAGAGTTGAGCAACGGTCGCTCTGTTCAGCAGGCGATTGACGAAGGTTATAAAGGCGCGTTCAGCTCTATTTTCGATGCGAACGTAACAACACTGATTAAGGTTCTTATCCTGTATGCAGTGGGTACTGGCGCGATCAAAGGCTTTGCGATTACTACCGGTATCGGTGTCGCAACGTCAATGTTTACCGCTATTGTCGGCACCCGTGCCATCGTGAACCTGCTGTACGGCGGCAAGCGCGTCAAAAAGCTGTCTATCTGAGGAGTGCGTTGTGGCACAGGAATATACTGTTGAACAATTGAACCATGGCCGTAAAGTCTGGGACTTTATGCGCTGGGACTACTGGGCCTTCGGCATTTCAGGTTTACTGCTGATTCTGTCCATCGTCGTTATGGGCGTGAAAGGCTTTAACTGGGGTCTGGATTTCACCGGTGGTACGGTTATCGAGATCTCCCTGGAAAAACCGGTCGATATGGACCAGATGCGTCTGTCTCTGCAGAAAGCGGGCTTTGAAGAGCCGCTGCTGCAGAACTTCGGCAGCAGCCGTGACATCATGGTGCGTATGCCGCCGGTACACGATGCTAACGGCAGCCAGGAGCTGGGCAGTAAGGTTGTTAACGTGATTAACGAAACAACCAGCCAGAACGCGGCGGTCAAGCGTATTGAGTTTGTCGGCCCGAGCGTGGGTGCGGACCTGGCTCAGACCGGTGCAATGGCGCTGCTGGTGGCGCTGATCTCCATCCTGGTGTACGTCGGTTTCCGCTTCGAGTGGCGACTGGCGGCCGGGGTGGTTATCGCCCTTGCGCACGACGTGGTGATCACCATGGGGGTTCTGTCGCTGTTCCACATTGAGGTTGACCTGACCATCGTGGCATCCCTGATGTCCGTTATCGGTTACTCACTGAACGACAGTATCGTGGTATCTGACCGTATCCGTGAAAACTTCCGTAAGATCCGTCGCGGTACGCCGTACGAAATCTTTAACGTGTCGTTGACCCAGACGCTGCACCGTACCCTGATCACCTCCGGTACCACTTTGATGGTGATCCTGATGCTGTTCCTGTTCGGTGGCCCGGTACTGGAAGGCTTCTCGCTGACCATGCTGATTGGTGTCTCCATCGGTACGGCGTCGTCTATCTACGTCGCATCCGCACTGGCACTGAAACTCGGCATGAAGCGCGAGCACCTGCTCCAGCAGAAGGTTGAGAAAGAAGGGGCGGATCAGCCGTCCATTCTGCCGTAAGGCGTCGAATAGCGTGTTATCGAAATCCCGGTCGGTTGACCGGGATTTTTTTTATCTGCTCCTGACAAACACTCCTGACAGTATGCTGTCAGGAGCCCTGTCGTAGACTCTTTTCGAACCCAAACAAACAGTCAGGAGGATGTATGAAAAGTGTGATTAACTGGTTTGAAATTCCCGTGGTAGATATGGATCGCGCCATCAAATTTTATGAGCCAGTCATGCAGGTCCAGCTGAGACGTGAGAAAATGGACATGGCAGAGCTCGCGGTATTCCCGCATGACGATCCGGCCACCGGCGGCGCGCTGGCAAAATTTGAGGGCGTTTCGCCGTCGCAGCAGGGCGCTATTATCTATCTGCATACGGATAACCTGACGGCTACGCTCGATCGCATTGCCTCCGCGGGCGGCGAGTGCGTGTTTGGCCCGCTGGAACTGCCGGATGGTATTGGCACCATTGCTTTGTTTATCGACAGCGAAGGTAACCGCGTCGGCCTCCATCAACCTGCCTGAGAGCGTAATACGATATGACCCGACGCGCTGACCGTTTGTTTCAGATTGTACAGATCCTGCGGGGCAGGCGTCTGACGACGGCAGCGCATCTGGCGGACAGGCTTGGCGTCTCCGAGCGCACGGTCTACCGCGATATCCGCGATCTGTCGCTTTCCGGCGTGCCGGTGGAAGGCGAAGCGGGAAGCGGATACCGGCTGATGTCGGGTTTTGATCTGCCGCCTCTGATGCTGACAAATAAGGAGTCTGAGGCGCTGATCGTCGCAATTCGCCTGCTCAAGACCTGGGGAGGAGAATCGCTGTCGCGCGAGCTGGAGTCGGCCCAGGAGAAAGTGCTGGCGATCCTGCCTGAGGAGAGTCGTCGAAAGGCGGAGCAGACACGGATTTATGCCCCGGATTTCTGCATGCAAAGCCACTCCCGCAGCGATTTTGACATGATTCATCAGGCAATTTCCGCCCAGCATGTGCTGGCGTTGCATTACCGTGATGAAGCCGGGCAGCTTTCAAAGCGTGAGGTTCAGCCGCTGGGCTTGTTCTTCTGGGGAGAGCGTTGGCTGCTGGCGGCGTGGTGTGAACGGCGCGATGACTATCGCTGTTTCCGGCTCGACAGATGTCTCAATATCGTGCAGACGGAGAGACGGTTTAGCGAAAGTGCGGACAGGTCTCTGGCGGATTTTTTGCGCAAGGTTAAGCAATAAAAAGCCAGCTCTTGAGCTGGCTTTTTTGCCCGGCGGCGAGGTAAAAGCAAAACGGCAACGTATGTTGCCGTTTTTAGTATTTGTTCCCTCTCCCTGTGGGAGAGGGGCAGGGTGAGGGCATCAGCCCGCACAGTCCCGCACAGTCCCGCACGGGTTAGAAGTTGTAACCCACGACCAGGTAACCACCCCAACCGGTAGAACGCACGCTGAAATCGCCGTTGCCGAAGTTCAGGCTGGCATCGTCGTTCCACTGACCACCGTTGTGCCAGTAACGCGCAACCACGGAATAGTGCCAGTGATCGTAGTTCAGCGCCAGGATGTGGCTGGACGCGATAGAATCATTGGTGCGTGCTTTCTTACCGTTCAGATCGCGGAAGTCGTTATCGCCCAGGTCTGAACCCCAGTCAAAGTTGGTGAAGCCGATATAGCTCAGGTTGCCGCCCCACAGCTGGGTGATTGGCACAAAGTATTTCACTTTGAAACGGTAGCCGTCCCACTCGTTTTCGTTTGCCGCACCGTAGTTCTGCCACTGGTACTTAGCATAAACGTTCAGGGACAGGCTCATTGGCAGGCCAGTATCGATGTCCGTACCCAGACCCATGTACCAGGTGCTCTGACGACCGGACTTGTTGCGGCCCATATCGTAGATGTAGTTGTTTGCGAAGTACCACTCTTTGAACGGACCAAAGCTCAGATCGGTACCGGTCAGCTTGTCGATAGAGAAGCGTGGTTCGATTTCCATAAACAGCGGAGAACCGTGGTTCCAGATACCTTTTGCATCGGTGTTACCGCCGAAGAAGACCGGAGCATCCATGTAGCCGTAGAAATCAAACCAGTCTTTCTTGGCAAATGCTTCGTATTCCAGGTAGGTGTCGTTGCGGATCTGTGGTCCGAAACGGGTGTGATAGCTACCAACCACGTTAACGCTCTGGTGCCACCAGTCGGAGAGATATTGTGGTTTGTCGTTTTCCGCTGCGTTAACAGTGAAAGAGGAGGACAGTGCCAGCACGGCGCCAGCTGCGAGTAATGTTTTTTTCATAATCATGCCACTGATTGAAATTCCCTTCCGGGAGTGAAAAATGCGCGAATTGCGTTTCTAAATATTTCGTGTTTCTGCGGAGCCTATTATAGGAATCCTTGCTCACAAAAATATGTGTTGTTTCACATATCTCTCACACGCGTAATCGATTGCGTTCACGTTTGCGTACTTTAAACGGCCGGGATTGTAGCGGCAATCATTTATGTTGCCAATCCATACGAAATGTAAATGTTAGCGGAGTGACATTTCACTCCGCTCAGAAGGAAGGGGTTACTGCGCGGCGGGTTGGATGTCGTGAATGCGGATAAAGCCTAACTGTTCTGGCGTAAGGCCGCTTAACTGCAGCGGAATATCCACATCACTGGGCGCTAAAACGCTGGCCGGGGCGGTGAAGAGCTGGTTCTTCACGTTCACTTCCTGGTAATTGTCCGTCGTGCCCTGGATCTGTCCCCACTCAACGGTGCCGCTAAAAGCGGGCAGCGGATCGTTGGATTCTCCCTGAATGCGCAATGTTGCGCGCGTACCATCTGCATTCGCTGCCACATTGACCAGCGACATTTTCAGCGTGCCAATCTGGCTATTCAGCCGCGCAGGTGTGTTCGCGCCAGGCAGCAGGTATACCCCGCTGCTGGATTTGGCGTTCAGCGCGTTTTGCTGGGTGATCTTCACCGTTTCTTTGTTCAGTTTGTCCATCGCCGTATTAAGTGTATTAACACTCTGTTTCATCTGACGGACTTCGGTTTGCTGTGCACAGGCACTGAGGGTGAAGAGGCTCCCCACCAGTAAAATTCTCAGGTAACGTCTTGTCATAGCGTTTATTTCCTTGAAATAACGGATCTCCCTAATGGTAGCCAGCAACGTACCGTCAGACATAGATCCTTTGTCTCAAAAAGCTCTTCCTTTGTTGTCAGGCCAGATCAGGGTAAAATGAAACTCAGTTAACCGGATAACAGGGATACCGTATGCATTGCCCATTCTGCTCCGCTGTGGATACCAAAGTCATCGACTCGCGTCTTGTAGGCGAAGGGTCATCCGTACGCCGTCGTCGGCAGTGTCTGGTGTGCAACGAGCGTTTTACGACCTTTGAGGTTGCTGAGCTGGTAATGCCGCGCGTGGTGAAAAGTAACGATGTGCGCGAGCCGTTTAACGAAGAGAAGCTGCGTAGCGGGATGCTGAAGGCCCTGGAAAAACGTCCCGTCAGCGCAGATGACGTCGAAATGGCGTTAAACCACATAAAATCTTATCTTCGTGGTCTGGGCGAGCGCGAGGTGCCAAGCAAGATGATCGGCAACCTGGTGATGGAGCAGCTGAAAAAGCTCGATAAGGTCGCCTATATCCGCTTCGCCTCTGTCTACCGCAGTTTCGAAGATATCAAAGAGTTTGGCGAAGAGATCGCCCGCTTACAGGATTAAGCTCATGCAGGATGAGATTTACATGGCGCGAGCCATGAAGCTGGCGCAGCGCGGGCGTTTTACTACCCATCCCAATCCGAACGTCGGGTGCGTGATCGTTAAAGATGGCGAGATCGTGGGGGAGGGGTTCCACTATCGTGCCGGCGAGCCGCACGCCGAGGTCCATGCGTTGCGGATGGCAGGCGAGAAGGCACGCGGTGCCACCGCCTACGTGACGCTGGAGCCCTGCAGCCACCACGGGCGTACCCCACCGTGCTGCGACGCGCTGATTGCTGCGGGGGTATCCCGCGTGGTGGCATCGATGCAGGATCCGAATCCGCAGGTAGCCGGACGCGGTCTGTATCGCCTGCAGCAGGAAGGCATTGACGTCGGTCATGGGCTGATGATGCAGGACGCCGAAGCGATCAACAAAGGCTTTCTGAAGCGCATGCGCACCGGGTTCCCGTATATCCAGCTTAAGCTGGGCGCCTCGCTGGACGGTCGTACGGCGATGGCAAACGGTGAAAGCCAGTGGATCACCTCGCCCCAGGCAAGGCGCGATGTGCAACGTCTTCGCGCGCAAAGCCATGCTATCCTCACCAGCAGTGAAACCGTTCTGGCTGACGATCCGGCTATGACCGTGCGCTGGGACGAACTGAATGCCGATACTCAGGCGCTTTACCCGCAGGAGAACCTGCGTCAGCCGCTGCGTATTGTCATTGATAGCCAGAACCGCATAACGCCGGAACATCGCATCGTGCAGCAGCCGGGTGAAACCTGGATTGCCCGTACCAAAGAAGATACGCGCGAATGGCCAGAGGGCGTGCGTAGCATTATGGTACCTGAGCACAACGGTCGCCTCGACTTAGTGGTGCTGATGATGCTGCTCGGCAAGCAGCAGGTGAACAGCATCTGGGTAGAAGCGGGACCCACGCTCGCGGGTGCGCTGTTGCAGGCCGGGCTGGTGGATGAACTGATTGTATACGTTGCGCCTAAACTGTTAGGCCACGGCGCGCGCGGCCTGTTTGTGCTGCCCGGCCTTGAAAAACTGGCCGACGCACCGCAACTCACATTCAGCGAGATTCGTCCTGTAGGCCCGGATGTCTGCCTCCATTTAACGACAGCGTAATTGCTCCTGAAATAGGGAAGCAGTGCGCAAAGTATTATGATAAAATCCGCCCCCCTGCGGGGCCAAATGAACCCGTAAAGGAAGAGTATGAACATTATTGAAGCTGCTGTAGCTACCCCGGACGCTCGCGTCGCCATCACCATTGCGCGTTTCAACAACTTCATCAACGACAGCCTGCTGGAAGGTGCGATTGACGCCCTGAAACGTATCGGTCAGGTGAAAGATGAGAACATTACCGTTGTTTGGGTTCCAGGCGCTTACGAGCTGCCACTGGCAGCGGGCGCGCTGGCGAAAACAGGTAAATACGACGCGGTGATCGCGCTGGGTACTGTTATTCGTGGCGGCACTGCGCACTTCGAATACGTTGCGGGCGGTGCAAGCAATGGTCTGGCACACGTTGCGCAGGATGCTGAAATTCCTGTCGCGTTCGGCGTGCTGACCACCGAAAGTATTGAACAAGCCATCGAACGTGCTGGCACCAAAGCCGGTAACAAAGGTGCAGAAGCTGCACTGACCGCGCTTGAAATGATCAATGTATTGAAAGCCATCAAGGCCTGATTTTTTTGTAAGGGGAATTCCGTGAAACCTGCTGCTCGTCGCCGCGCCCGTGAATGTGCCGTTCAGGCACTTTACTCCTGGCAGTTGTCCCACAACGACATCGCCGATGTTGAGTACCAGTTCCTGTCAGAACAGGACGTGAAAGACGTCGATGTTCTGTACTTCCGTGAACTGCTGTCGGGAGTGGCGACTAATAGCGCGTATCTCGATGGTCTGATGAAGCCATACCTGTCCCGTCTGCTCGAAGAGCTGGGTCAGGTGGAAAAAGCAGTGTTGCGTATCGCGCTGTTTGAGCTGTCTAAACGTGATGATGTGCCGTACAAAGTGGCCATCAACGAAGCGATCGAACTGGCAAAAACCTTCGGCGCTGAAGACAGCCACAAATTTGTTAACGGCGTTCTTGATAAAGCTGCACCTGCGATCCGTCCCCACAAAAAGTGATCCGCAAACCGGAGTCCTGCATTGCCTGACGGGCAGTGCGGCTCCGGTTTTTTCTTTTATTTGCTGAGGCATAACGTATGGCATGCGGCGAATTCTCCCTGATTGCCCGTTATTTCGACCGTGTCAGAACCTCTCGTCTTGATGTTGAAACCGGCATTGGCGATGACTGTGCACTTCTCAATATTCCCGAAAAACAGACGCTGGCAATCAGCACCGACACCTTAGTGTGCGGACGTCATTTTTTACCCGATATCGATCCTGCCGATCTGGCGTATAAAGCGCTGGCGGTCAACGTCAGCGATCTGGCCGCGATGGGTGCCGATCCGGCATGGCTAACGCTGGCCCTGACGCTGCCCGAGGTCGATGAAACCTGGCTTGAAGCCTTTAGCGATGCGCTGTTTGAACAGCTGAACTACTACGATATGCAGCTGATTGGCGGTGATACTACTGCCGGGCCGCTGTCGATGACGCTGGCGATCCATGGCTATGTGCCCCTCGGTCGGGCGCTCAAACGCTCGGGCGCAAAACCAGGTGACTGGATCTACGTGACCGGTACACCGGGAGACAGCGCTGCGGGGCTGGCTATTCTTCAGGATCGCTTGACCGTGAAGGATGCGGACGACGCGGCGTATCTGGTGAAACGCCATCTGCGACCCACCCCGCGTATTCTGCATGGGCAGGCGCTACGGGAACGGGCAAGCTCGGCTATCGATCTCTCCGACGGGCTGATCTCCGATCTTGGCCATATTCTGAAGGCCAGCGGCGTGGGCGCGCGCATCGACCTGGATCTGTTCCCGCTATCAGAGCAACTGCTTCGCCACGTGGAGCCTGAGCAGGCCCTGCGCTGGGCGCTTTCCGGTGGTGAGGATTACGAACTGTGCTTCACGGTACCTGAGCTGAACCGTGGCACGCTGGATGTGGCGTTAGCGCATCTCGGCGCGAAATTTACCTGCATCGGGCAGATCATGCCGGAGAGCGAAGGGCTGAAGTTTGTGCAGGACGGTGCCCCGGTCACGCTCGACTGGAAAGGGTACGATCACTTCGGTTAATTTTGTGCGCTCTGTATTGCCGGGTGGCGGCTCCGCCTTACCCGGCCTACGGATTTCGTTCCCTCTCCCATTTTTAAGCAGCAATAAGGTTATTTAAGAACGATGTAAGGCTTTCAGCGATGCTCTGGTCCGGCTGTAAATCGCTGAGGCGTTTCCGTAAGGCCGGGGCGAGGCGCATGGATGCGCCGAGAGGGCGGGCTTTACA
>NZ_JTLF01000001.1:0-239 GCF_000798855.1 Enterobacter sp. ZOR0014
CACTAACACCTGAAGCTAGCGCGTCTACCAATTCCGCCACCTTCGCCCAGTGCGAGCAATATCAACGTGATTTATGGTGCGAGGGGGGGGACTCGAACCCCCACATCCGTAAGGACACTAACACCTGAAGCTAGCGCGTCTACCAATTCCGCCACCTTCGCACAGTTATCTTACTGGTTTGATATCGCCTCGTTGGTGCGAGGGGGGGGACTCGAACCCCCACATCCTAAGGACACTAA
>NZ_JTLF01000130.1:0-202 GCF_000798855.1 Enterobacter sp. ZOR0014
CTTGTCACTGTGAAATAACTCCCTATAATGCGCCTCCACTGACACGGAACAACGGCACACACGCCGCCGGGTCAGCAGAGAAAAGCAAAATAAACGCTTGACTCTGAAGCGGGAAAGCGTAATATGCACACCCCGCGCCGCAGCGAAAACGAAGCGGCACTGCTCTTTAACAATTTATCAGACAATCTGTGTGGGCACTCAA
>NZ_JTLF01000219.1:0-222 GCF_000798855.1 Enterobacter sp. ZOR0014
GAAAACGCTCCAGCTTGCCCTGCGTCTGCGGATGATAAGGCCGGGAGTGGCCCACCCGGATACCCTGGCGCATCAGCCACAGCTCAAGCGCCGTCCAGGTCCCGGTGGTGTCGCCCCACGGGGAGCCGTTGTCCATCGTCATCCGCTCCGGCAGGCCATAGCGTTCAAACACGCTTACCAGCTGCTGCTGCACGGTCTCACGCCGTTCATCGGTACAGTGTG
>NZ_JTLF01000226.1:0-294 GCF_000798855.1 Enterobacter sp. ZOR0014
TACGTTATAAAGATGCCGGCAATCGGCAAATCCCGGGGAAAAAACAATGGGCAATATTCTATCACTGTGGGGGGATTCCTCAATGTTCATCCCTTTATCATGAGCGAGTTTGCTGTTTTTGTTTAGAAATCATGCGCCACCGCCCGTTTTGCGATCGTTTTGTTTAATTTTACGACGAACGAATAAAAACTTTAGAAAATGCGTTGACTCATTTTCAACTCTCCCTATAATGCGACTCCACACAGCGGGGGTGATTAGCTCAGTTGGTAGAGCATCTCCTTTACACGGAGGGGG
>NZ_JTLF01000023.1:0-241 GCF_000798855.1 Enterobacter sp. ZOR0014
CCGACCCCCTCCGTGTAAAGGAGATGCTCTACCAACTGAGCTAATCGCCCATTTCGGAACTACTGCGATAAGATGAGAATGGTGGGCGATGACGGGCTCGAACCGCCGACCCCCTCCGTGTAAGGAGATGCTCTACCAACTGAGCTAATCGCCCAATCCCAACACTTATCTACACTGCGAGTCTACCGAAGTAGATGGTGGGTGATGACGGGCTCGAACCGCCGACCCCCTCCGTGTAAAG
>NZ_JTLF01000285.1:0-573 GCF_000798855.1 Enterobacter sp. ZOR0014
GCAGATAAGCGATATTACGCAACCTTCTCTGCCAGGGAATGGGGTTACGTGCAGCGGTCGGCGCAATAGTTGCCATGCTCAGGCTTTCACGCTTCGTCAAATCCCGTCTCAGGGCTTTTAACAGTCCGTATATGGATACCAGTAAGATCACTGAGAAGGGTAATGCACTCGCTATTGTCACCGTTTGCAGCGCGCTTAGCCCACCCGCAATCAGAAGTGCAATTGCTACAATGCCCATGAGCGACGCCCAGAAGATACGCTGCCAGACAGGGGTGTTTGCCACCCCACCTGATGCCAGCGTATCCACAACCATTGCCCCCGAGTCAGCAGACGTTACGAAGAAGACGATGACCATCGCCATTGCAATGAATGACAGCACGGAAGAGAATGGGAAATGCTCCAGGAAATTAAACAGGGCCAGCGCGACATCCTGCTGAACGGTATTGGCGAGGTCAGTCGCCCCCTGGTTCATAATGAGATAGATTGCGCTGTTACCAAACACCGTCATCCACATGAGCGTAAAGCCAGCGGGAACAAACAGCACGCCGGTAACAAACTCGCGAATGGTTCGAC
>NZ_JTLF01000017.1:0-462 GCF_000798855.1 Enterobacter sp. ZOR0014
AAATGGTTCATTCTGCAGGCGACCAGACCGGCGGCCGATGCGCTCAGCAAAGTCCGCAGCCTGCTGAAGCACCGTTCGTTCACCATGAGTAACCCGAACCGCGTGCGTTCCCTGATTGGTGCGTTTGCCAGCAGCAACCCGGCCGCGTTCCACGCGGAGGACGGCAGCGGTTATCAGTTCATGGTGGAAATGCTGACCGAACTGAACAGCCGTAACCCGCAGGTGGCGTCGCGTCTGATTGAGCCGCTGATCCGTCTGAAACGCTACGATGCGAAGCGTCAGGCGAAAATGCGCGCCGCGCTTGAACAGCTGAAAGGGCTGGAAAACCTGTCCGGCGATTTGTACGAGAAGATCGCGAAAGCCTTAGCGTGATGTAAAAAAGCCCGGTGGGCAGGTAAAAGCAAAACGGCAACCCAGGTTGTAATGCCAGTCAGTTAAGCAACTGACTGGCCCTTTTTCGGG
>NZ_JTLF01000308.1:0-19674 GCF_000798855.1 Enterobacter sp. ZOR0014
GCTGCAGGCTATTACTGCAAGATTTTTTCAACACTCAGGTTTTACGAAAAGTCACGCAGCGTGACTTCTGTCTCTCCTCTACGGGTCATTTATTTTCCACCGGGATAATATCCATTTTTTACAATTATTTTCAGCACAATCACCCTTAACCAGCGCATTTGACCTTACGTTACGACAGTAAAAGCGTCAACAAACAGCAAAAAAGATTCACCAGAATTTCACAACATGCACAAAATCTTCTACTGCACACCCTTCAAAACGAAGCGTGGGGGGAGTACATTATTCCGTGCTGACTTCCACGGCAGGGAGTGGCAATAATAGCGAAAAGGTTAAAGGTTCATGTCCCCTATCGAAAAATCCAGCAAGCTAGATAACGTCTGTTATGACATCCGTGGCCCGGTTCTGAAAGAGGCAAAACGCCTTGAGGAAGAAGGCAATAAGGTTCTGAAGCTCAACATTGGTAACCCTGCGCCATTTGGTTTTGAAGCGCCGGATGAGATTCTGGTTGATGTGATCCGCAACCTGCCCACAGCGCAAGGCTATTGCGACTCAAAAGGACTTTATTCCGCACGTAAAGCCATTATGCAGCACTACCAGGCTCGCGGCATGCGTGACGTTACCGTAGAAGATATCTACATTGGCAACGGTGTATCTGAACTGATCGTCCAGGCCATGCAGGCGCTGCTGAACAGCGGTGACGAAATGCTGGTTCCCGCGCCAGACTATCCGCTGTGGACGGCTGCCGTATCACTGTCCAGCGGTAAAGCTGTCCATTATCTTTGCGACGAATCCTCTGACTGGTTCCCGGATCTGGATGATATTCGCGCGAAGATTACCCCTCGCACGCGCGGCATCGTAATTATCAACCCGAACAACCCGACGGGCGCGGTCTACTCAAAAGAGCTGTTGATGGAGATCGTTGAGATCGCCCGCCAGCACAACCTGATCATTTTTGCCGACGAAATTTACGACAAGATCCTCTATGACGCGGCGCAACACCACTCCATTGCCGCGCTGGCCCCGGACCTGTTGACTGTTACCTTTAACGGCCTGTCTAAAACCTACCGTGTGGCCGGTTTCCGCCAGGGCTGGATGGTACTCAACGGCCCGAAAAAGCACGCCAAAGGCTATATTGAAGGGCTGGAAATGCTGGCGTCTATGCGTCTTTGCGCCAACGTGCCGGCACAGCATGCAATCCAGACCGCGCTCGGTGGCTATCAGAGCATCAGCGAGTTTATCGTCCCTGGAGGCCGCCTGTACGAACAGCGTAACCGCGCGTGGGAGCTGATCAACGATATCCCGGGCGTCTCCTGCGTGAAGCCAAATGGGGCGCTCTATATGTTCCCGAAAATCGACGCGAAGCGCTTCAATATTCACGACGATCAGAAGATGGTGCTCGATTTCCTGTTGCAGGAAAAAGTGCTGCTGGTTCAGGGGACGGCATTTAACTGGCCGTGGCCGGACCATGTGCGTATCGTGACGCTGCCGCGCGAGGACGATCTCGAAATGGCTATCAGCCGCTTCGGGCGATTCCTCTCAGGTTATCATCAGTAATGTAGCCATTCTGCCGGGTAGCGCTGCGCTTACCCGGCCTACAAAATCCGCAAATTTGCATCTTGCCTCCCCTCCCCGCACAATGAAGTCCTGTCGCAGTGAAGACAAAAGGTAACCTATGAGTCAGAGTCATTTCTTTGCCCACCTCTCCCGCCTGAAACTCATCAACCGCTGGCCGCTGATGCGCAACGTGCGAACAGAGAACGTATCAGAGCACAGTCTTCAGGTTGCCATGGTCGCGCACGCGCTGGCCGCCATTAAAAACCGCAAATTTAACGGGCAGGTGAATGCCGAGCGCATCGCATTGCTGGCGATGTACCACGACGCGTCAGAAGTGTTAACCGGGGATCTGCCGACACCGGTGAAATATTTCAACTCACAGATTGCGCAGGAATATAAGGCCATTGAGAAAATCGCCCAGCAGAAGTTGATCGACATGGTGCCCGAGGAGCTGCGCGATATCTTTGAACCGCTCATCGACGAGCATCAGTATACGGAAGATGAAAAGTCGCTGGTCAAACAGGCCGACGCGCTGTGCGCCTATCTGAAGTGTCTTGAAGAGTTGTCTGCGGGCAATAACGAGTTTTTACTGGCGAAAACGCGTCTGGAAAAAACCCTGGCATCCCGCCGCAGCGACGAGATGGACTACTTCATGCAGGTGTTTGTGCCGAGCTTCCATTTATCGCTGGATGAGATTAGCCAGGATTCACCGTTGTAATTTTTGCCGGGTGGCGGCTTCGCCTTACCCGGCCTACGTTTCTGCGCTCACGCTAAAACGGGAATAAAACCGGAATTAACACCACGCACACCACCATCACCAGCACGGTGAATGGCACGCCAATCTTCACAAAATCGCTGAATTTATAATTTCCTGGCCCCAGCACCAGCGTATTGACCGGGGATGAAACCGGCGTCATAAATGCCGCGGAAGCCGCCATCGCCACCATCATCGCAAACGGGTAGGGTGACACGCCCATGGATTTCGCCATCGCCAGCGCAATGGGCGCCATCAGCACCGCCGTGGCGGTATTGGAGATAAACAACCCGATCGTGGCGCACATAATGAACAGGCACACCATCATTAAATACGGTCCGTACCCGCCGCCCATGTCCATGAGCCCTTTAACGATTAAATCTACCCCGCCGGTTTTTTGCAGCGCGAGGGCAAAAGGCATCATCCCCACGATAAGAATGATGCTCGGCCAGTGAATGGCTTTATAAGCGCTCTCGGCGTCGATACAGCGGAATTTCCCCATCAGCAGACAGGCAATGATGGCGGCTACGGGGTTTGGAATTTCATCGGTCAGCATCAGCGCGACCATCAGCACCAGACAAAAAATCGCGTGCGGCGCCTGGCTGTGCGCCGGAGACGCATCGCTCTCCTCAACCGGCATGTTGAGCACCACAAAATCACGCCCTTTTTGCCCGAGTTGGCTAATCAACTTCCAGTTTCCCACCACAAGGAAGATATCCCCCAGCAGGATCGGTTCATCCACGACGGCCCCTTCCATCGCCACGCCGTCGCGCTTCAGCCCCACGACGTTCAGGCCATACCGGGTGCGGAACCCCATTTCGCGCACGGTTTTGCCCAACAGTTCGGACTCGGGGATCAGCGAGACTTCAGCCATACCGACATCCAGCGCCTGATCGGAGAAATACTCCCCGCGCAGCACCATTGGCTCCAGCAGTTGTTCGCTGCAGAACTCGCGCAAATCCACATCCGCAGTGGACATATCGATCAGCAGGACGTCACGCGCCCGAAATTCCGATACGCCATTGACGTTGACGATCACCCGGCGAAAACGGCGCCAGCGTTCCACGCCGATCACGTTCGCCCCATAGCGCTCGCGCAGTTTCAGGTCGTCAAGACGCTGGCCGACCATCGGCGAGCCGGGGCGAATGGCCAGACGCCGTGCCCGCCCCGTGAGGCGGTACTCTTTGATGAGATCGCGGAAAGTGCGCCGCTTCCACCCGTCTTTGTTTTTGTCCTGGTTCTCGCCTTTCAGGGCAAAACGGGTCAGCAGCATATAGACCACGCCCATCGCCAGAATCACCAGACCCAGCGGGGTGACGCTGAAAAAGCTGAAGCCCTGAAAACCTTCCCGGAGCAGCTCACTGTTTACGACAAGGTTTGGCGGCGTCGCCACCAGCGTCATCATACCGCTTATCAAACCGGCAAAACTTAGAGGCATCATCAGTCGCGACGGCGAGCTTTGCATCCGCATGGAGACGCTCAGTACCACCGGGATAAAAATAGCGACCACGCCCGTTGAGCTCATAAACGCCCCCAGCCCGGCAACCGTCAGCATCAGATAGATCAGCATTTTGGTTTCACTGCTGCCGGCCACTTTAACCAGCCACGCGCCCATGATGGTCGCCACACCGGTGCGCACCAGGCCGTCGCCAATAATAAACAGGGCGGCAATCAGGATAACGTTAGGATCGCTGAACCCGGAGAAAGCTTCCGGTAGCGTAAGCGTGCCGCTCAGCACAAACGCGACGATGACAAACAGGGCAACGGCATCCATGCGCACCTTGCCTGTGGCGAAGAGAATAATGGCGATTAAAAGCAGGCTCAGGACCCAAATCAGTTCACCGTTCACAACCTATCCTTGTCAGTGGAAGATGAGGAATTTTGCCATAAAAAAGCCCCAGCAACGTGGGGCTAAATCATGGGATTACATTTTTAGCGAGACGGTTACAACGCCATCGGGCGCCTTAGACACTGCCAGTGCCGTCAGGGAATCCAGCACAAAGTCCGCCTCACTCAGCCGGGGAGACCCCGCCGGAACGTTAACGGCAATGACGTGACTCCCGGCGTTCAGCCCGGCCAGCACGCCTGCCGCCGCGTCTTCCACGACCACGCACTCAGCGGGAGCGAGGCCCAGCAGTTCAGCGCCAAGCAGAAACGCGTCCGGCTCTGGCTTGCCGCGCTTAACGCGTTCAGCGGTAATGAACACCTCGGGCTTCGGTAAACCGGCCGCTTTGTGACGGGCATGCGCGACCGGAACAGAGCCGGACGTGACGATAGCCCACGGGATCTGCGCTTCGTTAAGATGTTCAAGCAGTTCGCGTGCGCCAGGCAGTGCAGTGATACCCTCCGTATCGGTGGCCTCAATCTGCTCCAGGTATTTGAACTCCGCCTGAATCTCCTCCTCAGAACGCCCCGCTAAGAAGTGCCGCAATGAGGTTATGGCCTGCTTGCCATGGATGAAATTCAGTACGTCCTGATGGTCGATACCCTGTCTGTCAGCCCAATGGCACCATGAACGCTCCACAACCGGCAGCGAATCCACCAGCGTACCGTCCAGATCAAACAGAAAACCTCTACACTGCACACGCACCTCCGTCAGGCATTAATGATTTGTTGAATTTCGTTGCTGCTTAAATGGTACTGACGCGGGCAGGCGTGCCACGCGCTCAGCATGCGCTGGTATTTATCCCACATTGGGGTCTGCGCGTTAAAGCCGTGGGTACCCGCATCGAAGTGGGTATAACGCCCTTCGGTATTCACCATAAAGCGGACATAGCTCAGATAACGCGCTTCCGTCGCTGCATCAAAGCCTAAGAAGGTGACACGGCGCTCGTCAATGGACTGCTGATCTTTGAGATTAGTCCAGGAAACATGCAGGGCGTGGTACATCTCCATAATGTCGATCACGATGCGGCAGGTTTCTTCTTTCAGCTCACCAAACTCGCGGTCCAGTTCGCGCATTTGCAAACCAAACCCCCGTTCGACGATAGTCTGCAGGCGGCTGTAGCGCGCAGCGTTATCGGGATCAAGCATTGTCATCATTTTGTACTGGTTAGACAAAATCAGACGTTGAGCATGGGTCATTTCCATCTTTCGACTCCTGTAGCGCATTGCACTGTAAAAAAAAGACACGGTAACGGTTTGTTACTGTGCCTTTTTTTGTTAGTCGTTTCGATGATCAATCACAAGTCATCGAGGAATGTTTTATCCAACTGCTTAAAAGCGCGCTTTAACGTGTCCGCCAGCGCCTGGTAATCCGGCTTGCCTTCAACCGGAGCAAGCGCCTGCCCGGCCTCCTCCAGCTTTCCACGGACTTCATAAAACCAGTGTAAAATAGAAGGTGGCAGTGGCGTGATGGACCGTTTTCCTAACCACCACAGCCCCTGCATCGGCAGGCTTAACGCAAAGAGTGCTGTCGCCACGGCCGGGCCAAGCTGTCCGCCTAACGCTATTTGCCAGCACAGGGTAAAAATGGCGACAGGGGGCATAAAGCGAATCGCGAAGCGCGTGGCGCGGATGGTGCGATTCTCAATAAACATTGGCGCAAGGCGCTTTTCCATCG
This sequence comes from Enterobacter sp. ZOR0014, assembly GCF_000798855.1. Classification (NCBI taxonomy): domain Bacteria; kingdom Pseudomonadati; phylum Pseudomonadota; class Gammaproteobacteria; order Enterobacterales; family Enterobacteriaceae; genus Enterobacter; species Enterobacter sp. ZOR0014. Next base: position 5,871 of record NZ_JTLF01000308.1, read on the forward strand.
GCCACGTCTTTGCGTAATGCTGTCCCCGACGAAACAGACTGAAGAAATTCACGGTAGGGGTTTCGGGTGTCGACATGGCTGTACCTCAACTTCACGTATAAACATTAAAATTTTTGTGCAAAACCACAACAGGCTATGACAACGTTCAAAATATTTTGTCATCGCTACCCCGTATCGGGTATCCTGTGCCAGCCTGATTGGGCCATAGACGAGAATCATTCACTCGTCAAATTATCGCACATTATGCCATTGGCTGAAAATTGTGCAAAATGGCATAAAATCATAGTTATTTCTTCCATCATGCCACAATGTTTGTTTGGCATGATGTTAATCATAAATGTCCGAGTCATCATGCGTTACGCTGTTAGACTCACTGACGTTTTTTTAGCCACGTATCAATAATAGGTACTTCCATGTCGAGTAAGTTAGTACTGGTTCTGAACTGCGGTAGCTCCTCACTGAAATTCGCCATCATCGATGCGCTCAACGGTGACGAGTACCTCTCTGGTTTGGCCGAATGTTTCCATCTGCCTGAAGCACGTATCAAGTGGAAGATGGACGGCAGCAAACAAGAAGCGGCTTTAGGTGCAGGCGCCGCTCACAGTGAAGCGCTGAACTTTATCGTTAACACTATTCTGGCACAAAAACCAGAACTGTCTGCTCAGCTGACTGCGATTGGTCACCGTATCGTCCACGGCGGCGAAAAATACACCAGCTCCGTCGTGATCGACGAATCTGTTATCCAGGGCATCAAAGATTCTGCCTCTTTTGCTCCGCTGCACAACCCGGCGCACCTGATCGGTATCGCTGAAGCGCTGAAATCCTTCCCGAATCTGAAAGACAAAAACGTGGCCGTGTTCGACACCGCGTTCCATCAGACCATGCCGGAAGAGTCTTACCTCTATGCCCTGCCATACAGCCTGTACAAAGAGCACGGCGTACGTCGTTACGGCGCGCACGGCACCAGCCACTTCTTTGTGACTCAGGAAGCCGCAAAAATCCTGAACAAACCTGTTGAAGAAGTGAACATCATCACCTGCCATCTGGGCAACGGTGGTTCTGTTTCTGCTATCCGCAACGGTAAATGTGTTGATACCTCCATGGGTCTGACCCCGCTGGAAGGTCTGGTGATGGGTACCCGTTCCGGTGACATCGACCCGGCGATCATCTTCCACCTGCACGACACTCTGGGCATGAGCGTTGACGACATCAACAAAATGCTGACTAAAGAGTCTGGCCTGCTGGGTCTGACCGAAGTCACCAGCGACTGCCGCTATGTTGAAGACAACTACGCAGAGAAAGCAGACGCTAAACGTGCAATGGACGTTTACTGCCACCGTCTGGCGAAATACATCGGTTCTTACACTGCGCTGATGGACGGTCGTCTGGACGCGGTTATCTTCACCGGTGGTATCGGTGAGAACGCGGCTATGGTTCGTGAACTGTCCCTGGGCAAACTGGGCGTTCTGGGCTTCGACGTTGATCACGAGCGTAACCTGGCTGCGCGTTTCGGCAAGTCTGGCTTCATCAACAAAGAAGGCACCCGTCCGGCTATCGTTATCCCAACTAACGAAGAGCTGGTCATCGCGCAAGACGCACACCGCCTGACTGCCTGATTCCACACCGCCAGCAATGCTGGCGGTGCTGTTTTGTAACCCGCCCCGTGTCGGCGGTAACGAAAGAGGATAAACCGTGTCCCGTACTATTATGCTGATCCCTACCGGAACCAGCGTCGGCCTGACCAGCGTCAGCCTTGGCGTAATCCGTGCTATGGAACGCAAAGGCGTTCGTCTGAGCGTCTTTAAGCCAATCGCCCAGCCTCGTGCCGGTGGCGATGCGCCTGACCAGACCACCACCATCGTTCGCAAAAACTCCAATCTGCCAGCGGCTGAACCGCTGAAGATGAGTCACGTTGAGTCGCTGCTCTCCAGCAACCAAAAAGACGTTTTGATGGAAGAGATCATCGCCAACTACCATGCAAATGCGCAGGACGCAGAAGTGGTGCTGGTTGAAGGTCTGGTCCCGACGCGCAAACACCAGTTTGCTCAGTCTCTGAACTTTGAAATCGCGAAAACCCTGAACGCAGAGATCGTTTTCGTCATGTCCCAGGGCACTGATACCCCGGAACAGCTGAACGAGCGTATCGAACTGACACGCAGCAGCTTCGGCGGCACGAAAAACACCAACATCACCGGCGTGATCGTGAACAAACTGAACGCCCCGGTTGACGATCAGGGCCGTACTCGCCCAGACCTGTCTGAGATCTTCGACGACTCTTCCAAAGCGAAGGTCGTCAAAGTTGATCCGGCGAAACTGCAGGATTCCAGCCCGCTGCCTGTTCTCGGCGCGGTACCCTGGAGCTTCGATCTGATTGCCACCCGTGCAATCGATATGGCGCGTCACCTGAACGCGACCATCGTTAACGAAGGCGATATCAATACCCGCCGCGTGAAGTCCGTGACCTTCTGTGCGCGTAGCATTCCGCACATGCTGGAACACTTCCGCGCAGGTTCCCTGCTGGTAACGTCTGCCGATCGTCCTGACGTGCTGGTTGCAGCGTGTCTGGCGGCGATGAACGGCGTAGAGATCGGTGCCATCCTGCTGACCGGCGCTTACGAGATGGACCCACGCGTGAGCAAGCTGTGCGAACGCGCGTTTGCCACTGGCCTGCCGGTCTTCATGGTGAATACCAACACCTGGCAGACCTCCCTGAGCCTGCAGAGCTTCAACCTGGAAGTGCCGGTTGATGACCACGAGCGTATCGAGAAAGTTCAGGAATACGTTGCAGGTTACATCAACGCAGACTGGATCGAATCCCTGACCGCGACCTCCGAGCGCAGCCGCCGTCTGTCTCCTCCTGCATTCCGTTACCAGCTGACCGAGCTGGCGCGTAAAGCGGGCAAACGCGTTGTTCTGCCTGAAGGTGACGAGCCACGTACCGTTAAAGCGGCGGCTATCTGTGCAGAGCGCGGCATCGCGACCTGTGTGCTGCTGGGTAACCCGGATGAGATCAACCGCGTTGCGGCGTCTCAGGGCGTTGAGCTGGGTGCGGGCATCGAAATCGTTGACCCTGAAGTGGTTCGTGAAAGCTACGTTGCCCGTCTGGTTGAACTGCGTAAGAGCAAGGGCATGACCGAAGCCGTTGCGCGCGAGCAGCTGGAAGACAACGTGGTGCTGGGTACGCTGATGCTGGAGCAGGACGAAGTTGACGGTCTGGTTTCCGGTGCAGTTCACACCACCGCAAACACCATCCGTCCACCGCTGCAGCTGATCAAAACCGCACCGGGCAGTTCTCTGGTCTCCTCCGTGTTCTTCATGCTGCTGCCTGAACAAGTTTATGTTTACGGCGACTGCGCGATCAACCCGGATCCAACCGCAGAGCAGCTGGCTGAGATCGCTATTCAGTCCGCAGATTCCGCGACTGCCTTCGGCATCGAGCCGCGCGTTGCGATGCTCTCCTACTCCACCGGTACTTCTGGTGCAGGTAGCGACGTAGAGAAAGTGCGTGAAGCGACCCGTATTGCTCAGGAAAAACGTCCGGATCTGATGATCGACGGTCCGCTGCAGTACGACGCCGCCGTGATGGCTGACGTGGCAAAATCCAAAGCGCCGAACTCTCCGGTTGCAGGTCGCGCTACCGTGTTCATCTTCCCGGATCTGAACACCGGTAACACCACCTATAAAGCGGTACAGCGTTCAGCAGACCTGATCTCCATCGGGCCAATGCTGCAGGGTATGCGCAAACCTGTGAACGACCTGTCCCGTGGTGCGCTGGTTGACGATATCGTCTATACCATCGCGCTGACGGCGATCCAGTCTTCGCAGCAGCAGTAATTGTAAGGTCTTGCCGGATGGCGCTTCGCTTATCCGGCCTACAGGACCGTAGGCCCGGTAAGCGCTAGCGCCACCGGGCAACAAAAAGGCGACCACAAAGGGTCGCCTTTTTTATTACAGCAGCTCTCGCGCCGCCGACACGATGTCATGTGCCGTCAGGCCGTACTCCTTCTGCAGGAAGTCCTGCGTCCCCACCTGACCGTAACGCTCTTTCACCCCCACGCGTCGCATTGGCACCGGGCAGGTTTCCACCAGCACTTCCGCCACCGCCGAGCCAAGACCGTTGTGAATGCTGTGGTTTTCACAGGTCACGATGCGCCCGGTTTTCTCAGCGTAGTTTTTCACCAGCATACGGTCGATGGGCTTCAGGGTGAACATATCAATAACCGCTGCACTGACCCCCTCCTGCTCCAGCTGACGCGCCGCCTCCAGCGCTTCCGCTACCATAATGCCATTGGCGATAAGCGTAATATCGCTTCCCTCACGCAGCACGTTGCCTTTGCCGATGGTGAAGGTTGAGCCCGGCGCATACACGCTCGGCGCCTGCTTACGGATGGTGCGTACCCAGTAGAAGCCTTCCAGATCGATAAGCTGGCGCAGCAGATCGTCAAACATCACCGCGTCGGTCACCTCCAGCACCACCGAGTGCGCCAGACCGCGCACGATGCCCATATCCTCGAACGACATATGCGTCCCGCCGTTGTGACAGGCCGTCACGCCAGCATCCGAGGCTATCACCTTCACGTTGTTACGCTGATAGTCCAGGGACATAAACAGCTGGTCGAAGCAGCGTCGGCTGGCAAACGCGGTGAACGTATGCACGAACGGTTTGCGACCGGTGAGCGACAGCCCGGCAGCTGTACCGATCACGTTGGCCTCCATGATGCCGCAGTTAATCACGTGCTGCGGATAATCGCGCGCCACGCCGTCCATCGCCATCGAACTCATCAGGTCCGCTTCCAGGGCGATAATCTCGCTTCCGGCCTCAATCTGCTTTGCCACGAAGCCCGCGTAGACCTTACGCATCTCAACGGCGTCTTTCTGTCCTGCCGGTGCAACCTTAATCATGTGAAGCCTCCAGTTGGCGAATCGTCTCGTTGAGGGCCGCTTTGCTCTCCGCGGTCAATCGCAGGTGGTGCGAATTGCTGAGCTGTTCGAGATACGGCACCCCCTGCCCTTTAATGCTGTCGAGGATCACCACCTGCGGGCGGGCGTCTTTCGCCGGCACGCGCGACGTCACGTCCAGCAGCGCCGAAATGTCGTCTCCCTTCACGGTCACCACGTCAAAACCAAAGGCACGGAATTTCCCTTCGAGGTCAAACGCGCAAATGATTTCATCCAGTTCGCCATCCAGCTGCTGTTTGTTCCAGTCGACGAATACCGTCAGATTGTTCAGACGATGGTGGGCAATAAACTGGAAGGCTTCCCAGCACTGTCCCTCGTTCAGCTCGCCGTCACCGACAATGCAGAAAACCCGATTCGGTCGCCCGGCGAGCTTGTGCGATAGCGCCATCCCGCCAGCAATGGAAATCCCCTGCCCCAGCGAACCGGTGGTCGCATCCACGCCGCGTGTTTTCAGGCGATCCGGATGGCTCGGCAGGCGCGTACCGTTCTGGTTCAGGGTGCTCAGTTCCTCCACCGGGAAGTAGCCCTTGATCGCCAGCGTGCTGTACAGCGCCGGGCCCGCATGGCCCTTTGACAGGACAAAATAATCTCGCTCTGGCCAGTCCGGATCCGCCGGGTCGATTTTCATCACCGCGCCGTACAGCACGGCCAGCGTTTCGACCACCGACATGCTGCCGCCGTAGTGTCCAAATCCGAGCTGCGTCAGCGATTTCAGCGTCTCAAGGCGAATCTGGCGCGCCAGCTCGGTTATCTCATTCTCATTCATGATTTGGCTCCGGTATTTTCCTGCGCGTTACCGCCCGCAGGTTTGTTTTTCGCAAACAGGTTGTAGGCCACCAGCAGCGCGAACAGCGCCACGACCAGCCCGGTGATGGCAAGCGGTGACAGGAAGCGCGCCAGGTTACCGAGCACAATCCCCACCGCGCCGAAATCGGCGTCCGAGAAGGTGGTGTTAGCAAAGCCAATCGCGCCCAGCACCGGCAGCAGCAGAACCGGCAGGAAGGTAATCAGCAGACCATTGGCGAAGGCGCCTATCATTGCCCCGCGACGTCCGCCGGTGGCATTACCGAACACGCCCGCCGTTGCACCGGTAAAGAAGTGCGGCACGACGCCCGGGAGGATCAGCACCCAGCTGAACTGCCCGCAGATGAACAACCCGACAATTCCCCCGAGGAAGCTGAACAGGAAGCCAATCAGCACGGCATTTGGCGCATAGGGGTAGACCACCGGGCAGTCCAGCGCGGGGCGTGCGTTCGGCACCAGTTTTTCAGAGAAGCCGGTAAAGGCCGGGACGATTTCCGCCAGAATCAGGCGCACGCCCTGCAGGATGATGAAAACGCCCGCCGCGAAGGTGATCGCCATGATAATGGCGTAAACCAGGTAGTTCTGACCGCCGCTGAAGGTGGCTTCGACGTACTCCCGCCCGGCGCTCACCGCCATGATCAGGTAGATAATCATCATCGTCAGGGAGATAGAGATCGAACTGTCGCGCAGGAAGCTCAGGTTCTTCGGCAGGTTCATCTCTTCGGTTGAACGAGAGCCTTTGCCGACCTTGCTGCCAATCCAGCCGGACAGCACGTAGCCCAGGGTGCCGAAGTGGCCGAAGGCGATCTCATCGTTACCTGTGATGCGCTTCATGTAACGCTGCGCAATGGCCGGGAAGAAAGCCATAACCAGGCCGAGGATCAGCGATCCGGTAAAGACCAGCCCTACCCCCTCAAAGCCCGCCACGGTGAGAATGACGCCAATCATGCACGCCATGTAAAACGTGTGGTGCCCGGTCAGGAAGATGTACTTCAGACGGGTAAAGCGCGCGACGATAATATTCGCTACCATCCCAAACGCCATAATCAGCGCGGTAGAGGCACCGTATTTTTCCAGAGCAATCGAAACAATCGCTTCATTATTGGGAATGATGCCCTGAATATTAAAGGCGTGCTCGAACATACCCCCCAATGGATTTAATGACCCCACCAGCACCGTGGCGCCACCACCCAGCACAATAAAACCAAGAATCGTTTTAATGGTTCCCTTCACCACATCTGAAAACGCTTTTTTCTGCGCAACCAGACCGATCAAGGCAATTAATCCGACCAACACCGAAGGGACTTTTAAAATATCAACAACGAAATTCAGCGTTTCAAGGATAAACATATCCACCTCGCCTTATCAGGATTATTGTCTTTCGAACCAGGCGCGCAGTTGCGCTTCAAGTTCGTTGATATCAATGATGTTATTGATCACCACCAGTTGGCTTTCCGGTACGCTGGCGCTGGCGGCAATATCTTTTGCCATCACGAACAGGTCAGCCGCGCCCGGCGTGGCGGAGGAGAGATCGGAGTGTTCAACCTCGGCGTCAATTTCCAGCTTTTTGAGTACCTTTTTAATGTTCATTTCGACCATAAAACTGCTGCCCAGGCCAGACCCACAAATAGCCATGATTTTCATTGTTGTCCCCTTTTATGAGTAGAGCACGCCCCATCACGCTGGCGCGTAATGTTGTGAATAATCGGATTAAAGAATTAAATCAGAAGCGGTCAATAATGGTTTTAATGTCCTCCAGGGTATTCGCCTGATGTAATTTTTCCATATCTTCGTCGCTGGAAAATAACTCTGCCAGCGATGAGATCATCTCGATATGGCTATGTTTGTCCGGTGCCGCGAGCATAATAATGACATCGACAGGGTCAAACTCCCCGGCACCAAAAGAGACGCCCTGTTTTAGTTTTAGTAATGACAACCCCAGTCCTTTGGCGCCTTCTTCCGGCCGCGCATGCGGCATGGCCAGCCCTGGTGCCAGCACATAATACGGTCCTAAAGCATGGTGCTGCTGAATGATTGCCGTCACGTATTCCGGTTCAATCACCTGCAGCTCCAGTAACGGTTTCGCGCATATCTCCAGCGCCTGCGGCCAGCTTTCAACGCTCTCCTGAAGCGTGATGGTTGTATCATATATCCACTTTTTGAGCACTTTTCACTCCGTCGTCACGCCAAAGATGAGCAAACTTTATTCAACCCATCAATCCTTGACTGCGATCCCGGTCACAAAGATAGCGCTACCAACGATTAACATGCAGAAGTGTGATAGCGCTATCAAAATGCCATCATCGTGTGAAATCACAGCAAAAAAAGGGATTTAAGGCGTATACTGCCTGTCACCTGGAGTGAAGGAAATAAGAACGCGTCTGGTCAGCAGGAAGGTGTATGTCTTTAACCCGAAAACGGCGCAGTACCGGAAAAGTCACGCTCGCGGATGTCGCACAGCTTGCCGGAGTTGGCACGATGACCGTCTCCCGTGCGCTCCGCACGCCGGAACAGGTTTCCGATAAACTGCGTGAAAAAATTGAAGCTGCGGTGCAGGAACTGGGTTATATGCCCAATCTCGCCGCCAGCGCACTGGCATCGGCGTCGTCATGGACGATCGCAATGGTTGTTCCTAATCTTTCCGAAGCTGGGTGTTCAGAGATGTTTGCCGGGCTACAGCAGGTGCTTCAGCCTGCCGGATACCAGATCATGCTGGCCGAGTCTCAGCATCGTCTTGAACAGGAGGAAAAGCTGCTGGAAACGCTGCTGGCGTCAAATATTGCCGCCGCGATCCTGCTCAGCGTGGAGCATACCGACACCGTTCGCCACTGGCTGAAAAATGCCTCCATCCCGGTGATGGAGATGGGTGCTATGCGCGCCGACCCGATTGATATGAATATCGGGATTGATAACGTGGCGGCCATGTATGAGCTAACAGAAATGGTTATTAAGCGCGGCTACCAGAATATCGGCCTGCTGTGCGCCAACCAGGAACAGTGGATTTTCCAGCAGCATTTGCAGGGCTGGTACAAAGCGATGCTGCGCCATCATCTGTCGCCGAACCGGGTGATTAACGCCGCCATGCCGCCGAGCTTCTCGACCGGTGCGGCGCAGCTGCCTGAGTTTCTGCTGGCGTGGCCGGAGCTGGATGCGCTGGTATGCGTTTCAGACGAACTGGCCTGTGGTGCGCTGTATGAGTGTCAGCGTCGGCGAATCAAAGTGCCGGACGATCTTGCCGTCGTGGGCTTTGGGGATAGCGACGTCAGCCGCGTCTGTCAGCCGCCGCTGACGACCATGGCGGTACCGCATCGAAAGATTGGAATTGAGGCCGGGAAAGCGTTACTGGAACGTCTGAATGATGGAGACTGGCGCGACCATAAACCTATCGCGTCCAGCCTGTGTCTGCGGGAAAGCTGTTAAGGCTTATTCAGCCTCTTCCTCTTTTTCCGCTTTATTTTCCGGCTTAGCGGATTCGTTTTTGGCGTTGCGGGTCATCCACAGCGCCAGTGCTTTTAACGAATCCGGCGTGAACTCGTCGCAACGCGCGGTAATCTCTTCCGGCGTCATCCAGCAGACTTCGCTCACTTCCTCTTCCTGCAGGGCGAAAGGCCCGTGGGAAACGCAGCTAAACAGTCCGCCCCAGACGCGGCAATGTTCGTCTTCGAAATAGAACTGCCCGTGTTCAGCAAATGGCACACCGGCAATCCCTAACTCTTCTTCCGCTTCACGACGCGCGGAATCCAGCAGCACTTCATCGGCCTGCACGACACCACCCGCTGTGGCATCCAGCATACCTGGGAGAAAATCTTTCGTGTCCGTGCGACGCTGAACCAGAATCTTGCCCATGCCGTCATGCACAACAATGTAGGTTGCACGGTGACGCAGACGCTCTGCACGCATTTGTTCGCGGCTGGCCTGCGCGATCACTTCATTTTCTTCGCTGACAATGTCAACCCATTCAGTACTTGCCAAATGATTCTGCTCCACCATCGGGAAACCTTCTCGTCTAAGCGCTCTTTCGGCGCGTTTGCAGTTGGGGTGTAACTTACGGATTAATCGCTACCTGCGCAATAACTTGCTGATCATTAAGTGCGATTACGCTCAGGGTATTTCCATCCAGCATGCCATAGCTCGCAGGATATCCGCCTTTGGGTATGCTGACCGACCCCGGGTTAACGTGATAAATTTCACCGCGTTTTTCAGCCACCGGAATATGAGTATGACCGTAAACCAGTACATCGCCAGCCGCGAGTGCCGGGAGATTATCCGGGCCGAAAAGGTGCCCGTGGGTCAGGAACAGGCGGCTGTTTTCCAGCAGTACCTGTTGCCACGGAGCGGTAAGGGGAAAGTGCAGTAGCATCTGGTCGACTTCGCTGTCGCAGTTACCGCGCACGGCAATGATGCGCGAGGCAAACGGATTAAGCTTCTCCGCGACCTGCGCAGGGGCATAGCCTTCCGGCAGCGCATTGCGCGGGCCATGGTTTAACACATCCCCCAGAATCACCAGCCATTGCGCGCCGTTTTGCGCAAACAGAGAAAGCACGCGCTCGGTCGCGGGCAGCGATCCATGGATATCCGACGCAAACATCAATTTCATTCGTCTCTCCCTCGGAAAACACACTGCCCTTATCATACCTGAAGCGTCAGGGCTTATCAGCCCGCGCGCTTAGCGGAGAGTGCCACATAGCGCTGCACAGAGGCGCGCTGCCACTGGAACGCTGCATAATCCACCAGCAGCTGAGGGACTTCATCGCCGTTGAGGATCAGGCGGTTCAGCATCAGCGCCAGGTCGGTATCGGCAATGCACCATTCACCAAACAGGTTCGGATTGCCATGCGCGAGAAGCGACGTGGCCGTTTCAATCAGTTTTTGGGCGCTGTTCGTGCCTTCCGCGCTCAAAGCTGGCTTTTTCACCCCGGCAAACACGACATCCGTCGAGCGCTCTACACGAATCGGCACCAGGTCGCTACGTAGCCACGCCTGGATCTGCCGCGCACGGGCGCGTTTTTGCAGATCGTGAGGATAGATCCGTTCCCACTCGGGGGGCGCAAAACGATCTTCCAGGTATTCATCGATCGCTGATGATTCGCTCAGCGCAAAGCCGTCAACCTCCAGCACCGGTACGCGTCGGGTGAGATCGTAACCCTGCCACTGCGGTTTGAGATGTTCCCCGCCGTCGAGATCAACGGTCTTCAGCGTAAAAGTAAGCCCTTTTTCAGCCAGCGCAACGTACACGCTCATGACATAGGGGGAAAAGAAATTCGCATCGGACCACAACGTGATTAGGGGCTGGTTCATAACATCCTCATCGGCTGATCGGTTTTTTACTCAACATATAATCTCTTTGCCCCGCTGTCACTTGATGAAAACTCACGATTTACAACAATTACCTATACTCAGTTGTCGTGGCACTACTATTCGCATGGACAGGAGTTGAGAATGATTGACCTTTATTACGCCCCTACCCCAAACGGCCATAAGATCACCCTCTTTCTCGAAGAAGCCGAACTGGATTACAGAATCATTCGCGTGGATATCAGCAAAGGTGAACAGTTCAGTCCTCTCTTTCTGGCTATCTCGCCGAACAATAAAATTCCGGCCATTATTGATAATCAGCCGGCCGACGGAGGAAGACCGTTGAGCCTGTTTGAATCCGGCGAAATTTTGCTCTATCTGGCGGAGAAAACCGGCAAACTCCTGAGCGGGGAGCTGCGTGAACGTCACCATACCTTGCAATGGCTCTTCTGGCAGGCGAGCGGACTTGGGCCCATGCTGGGACAGAATCACCATTTTACCGCTTACGCCCCGCAGCCCATCCCTTATGCGATAGAACGCTATCAGGTGGAGACGCAACGTCTGTATGGCGTGCTAAACCAGCGGCTGGAAAAAACGCCGTGGCTTGGGGGAGATCATTACAGCATTGCCGATATCGCCTGCTGGCCGTGGGTGAATACCCATGAAAAACACCGGATTGATCTCGCGTCCTACCCGGCGGTGAACAACTGGTTTGAACGTATCCGTACCCGCCCGGCCACCGAACGCGCACTGCAAAAAATCCAGCAGATTTAACCTTATAGGAGGCTGTGTGCCTGCAAGCCTCTCATGTATTATGGGCGGCAATTACTGACACGGAGAAGACCTGCAATGTCACAGCCAGACGCTATTATTCGTATAAAAAATTTACGCTTGCGTACCTTCATCGGTATCAAAGAGGAAGAGATTGCCAACCGTCAGGATATTGTCATTAATGTGGTTATTCACTATCCCGCCGACAAAGCGCGGGCCAGCGAAGACATCAATGACGCGCTGAACTATCGCACGATAACCAAAAACATCATTCAGTACGTGGAGAACAACCGCTTCTCTCTGCTGGAGAAATTAACTCAGGATGTGCTCGATATCGCACGCGATCATCACTGGGTCACTTATGCTGAAGTAGAGATCGATAAACTTCACGCCCTGCGCTACGCCGACTCCGTCTCTATGACGTTAAGCTGGCGACGCCAGGGATAAACCTGGAGGTTGTATGAAGATTTTGCTGACCGGCGGTACGGGTCTGATTGGTCGCCATCTCATTGCGCGTCTTCAGGCGCTGCATCATGACATCACTGTGGTGACGCGCAGCCCGGAAAAAGCGCGTCAGGTGCTGGGCGCAGGCGTCGACATCTGGAAAGGGCTGGCTGAGCAGCAAAATCTGGACGGCTTTGATGCCGTCATCAACCTCGCGGGTGAACCCATTGCCGATAAGCGCTGGACCGAAGAGCAGAAACAGCGGCTCTGCAGCAGCCGCTGGAACATCACCGAGAAGCTGGTTGAGCTGATTCGCAACAGCCACACGCCGCCGTCGGTGCTGATTTCGGGCTCAGCGACGGGCTATTACGGCGATCTTGGCGAAGTGGTGGTGACCGAGGAAGAGCCGCCCCACAACGAATTTACCCATAAACTCTGTGCCCAGTGGGAACGCATCGCCTGTGCGGCGCAAAGCGATCGTACCCGCGTCTGCCTGCTGCGTACCGGTGTGGTACTTGCGCCGAACGGCGGTATTTTGGGCAAAATGCTCCCGCCTTTTAAGCTGGGACTCGGCGGACCGATTGGCAACGGCCGTCAGTATCTGGCGTGGATCCATATCGACGATATGGTCAACGGCATTCTCTGGCTGCTGGATAACGATCTGCGCGGACCGTTTAATATGGTTGCGCCATATCCCGTGCGTAATGAACAGTTTGCTCACGCTCTGGGGCACGCCCTGCATCGCCCGGCGATATTGCGCGTACCTGCCACGGTGATTCGCCTGATGATGGGTGAAGCGTCCGTTCTGGTATTAGGCGGACAACGGGCGCTCCCCAAACGGCTGGAAGCGGCGGGGTTCGCGTTCCGCTGGTATGACTTAGAAGAGGCGCTGGGGGATGTGGTGCGGTGAATATGTTACAGTTGTACGCCATGTTCCGATGAAATGGCGTAACAATGGCAACCATCACCACTCCCCGGCTTCATCTCACCCCTTTCGAACCCACCGACTGGGCCTTCTTCCGCTCGCTGCGTGAAAACCGCGACATCATGCGCTATATGTCCGCCATCGCGCCGGAAAAAGAGACCCGACGCGTGTTTGCCGCGCGCCTGATGGCCGAGCATGTTTTCGTGATCCGTTTTCGGGATGAGGAGACCCCGCTTGGCGATATTGGCCTGCAAATCAGCCCGGCGAATCATGAAGAGGCAGATATCGGCTATACGGTTGTGCCTGCTGCGCAGGGGAAAGGTATTGCCAGCGAGGCGCTGCGCGCGGTGTGTGATTACGCCTTTAACCAGACCGGCGTGAAGGCCATTAACGCGTTTGTGCTGGCGGATAACGGCGGGTCGGTGCGCGTGCTGGAGAAAGCCGGTTTTGTGCGTACGCAGGTACTGGAAAAGGCATATGAAATTAATGGGGTGCGGTATGACGACTGGGTCTATCGGCTGGAGTGTGGTGCGGTCTGAATGCCGGGCGGCACTGCGGTTTTTGTAGGCCCGGTAAGCGAAGCGCCACCGGGCGATTGGGCTGTAC
>NZ_JTLF01000047.1:0-417 GCF_000798855.1 Enterobacter sp. ZOR0014
CGTGGCCTGGGCAGTCTACGTGTGCGTAGTGGCGAGTCGGGGTGTCGTATTCAACGTGAGAAGTGTTGATGGTGATACCACGAGCTTTTTCTTCTGGTGCGTTATCGATCTGGTCGAATGCACGAGCAGAACCACCGTAGGTTTTAGCCAGAACGGTAGTGATTGCAGCGGTCAGCGTTGTTTTACCATGGTCAACGTGGCCGATAGTACCGACGTTAACGTGCGGTTTTGTACGTTCAAACTTTTCTTTAGACATCGATTGTCCCTCTAAGACACGGATAAATCGGTGATATCACCACATCAACCAGGCGAAATGCCTGAATTGTTGAATACAGTAAATTTGAAACAGAGAGAAACGGGAAGGAGAAGTGAAGTGGTGCTGATACCCAGAGTCGAACTGGGGACCTCACCCTTACC
>NZ_JTLF01000065.1:0-1999 GCF_000798855.1 Enterobacter sp. ZOR0014
ATCCCCGTGTCCTTGGTTCGATTCCGAGTCCGGGCACCACTATTTAGAAAACCCAGCCTATGGCTGGGTTTTTGCTTTATGGCTACGGCCGATTTCTGTGCGCTGATAAGCGTGGCTTTAATGCAGGCACGCTTACGCTAATAGCCCGATAAGTTAATACAGGCGGTGGCTCTTTTTTATCACTTAATTTTGCCGGATAAATTGCTGACCTGATTTGAAAGGTTGTCGTTGCTCCGCTTCATGTCATCAAGGCTTCTTTGCAAACGCTCGATCTTACTCTCCTGCTCAGAATTCTTTCTCTCAAGCTGTAAAACCTTCTGAGTTAGCTCATCGACTTTGCGGTTGTCGGACTTCATCTTCCTCAGGCTATCCTGCATCTCCCGTAGGTCCGACTCCCTGAAATCAGAAGGCTCGATTTCATCTGCATCAGAAATTACCGGGATATATCCTCCATTAGCGCTGCTGGGTTTGATACTAACCTGAACTTTATTTAGCCCCGCAGAGTGCGCGTAACCTATTGAAGAAAAATAAAAAAAAGAAACAACACACAGACCAGACAGATATTTATTCATTTCTAACGTCCTTTTAAATTTTTCAATCACTTCCAGGAGTCTCCTTCTGGTATCACCCGCTGAGGATAAAACACATGGCTTAGCCTCTGGCAGTTCATAAACGGGGTCAAAGAGCAGAAGATACTGTTCGTTTTTCATTATAATACGCGTTTCCTCTCCCCCAAAATCCAACCGCCACCCGCTCATTTTCTGCCACCTTATATCCGCCGGTATCGAGATAAACGCGTTACCACGCACCTTATCAAAGGTATCTCCCATGCCCATCAAAGATATAATCCTGCTTAGCCCCTGCCTGTCAGGGCACCTTGTCCGCTACAACGGTACCGATAAATCCTGTTCCTCAGATCTGCTGCAATACCGGCGCGAAGAAGGCCGTCTGGTCACCCACTGCCCGGAACTGGCGGCGTGGCTGGCGTTGAAAACTGCGCAGAGTCAGGGCGGGATTGAAAATCCCCGTGTCCTTGGTTCGATTCTGAGTCCGGACACTACTGTTTAAAGAACCCGCCCAAAAGGCGGGTTTTTGCTTTTGGTCTCTTTTCAATCTAGGGATCGTTCCCAATCACATCCAGCAGTTTATTTTTAAAGATAAACAAACACGCCTCATTGAAGTTCTCCGCCCCCAGCCGTTCCGAAAGTGCCGTTCGTTTGCGGTAGAGGCTTTTCACCGACGTATTCAGCTCATCGGCAACGGCTTCCATCGACATCCCTGCCCTCAGCAACCGCAGCATGATCGCCTCGTGCGTGCTAAGCCGTAAGTTAAGCAGCCATTTGGTTGTCAGACGCCTGCCCTTCATGTTGAGCACCAGATTAAACAGCGACGCCATATCCGGCGCGGTGAGCGACGTGTTCATAAACAACTTCATACTGAGTAGATTCTCTTCGCGATGTCGCATATCCAGCATAACGCAGCAGATCGTTTTCCTTGTTCTGGCCGGATGACGTATCAGGTAATCATATAAACGGAGCGGAGAACGACTATCAATCAATACAGAGTATTCGTCGGCACCATTATCAAATATGTTTCTGTCAATCGAGTCGAGCAGGATAATATCTGGAAAAAAAAGCCTCATGCCCCTGACAAGATAGCGATCCTGAGTCACTAACACTATTGAAGTTGCCACTAACCATCCCTTTTAGATTAAAGCAAGAACGCTCCTTCCGAGAGAAGGCCGCCTTCGTTTTATAGCGCTGTTATATTAACGACAAATGTATTCTGGCTTTGAACATCCCTCAATACACACATTGATGAGTAAGACTTCCTGTAGACCATCATTCAATGTCTGACATTAATTATAAATAAAAAACAATCTCAGAAAAGACACTTCGCTAAACATTAAGAATTTTTGTCATGAAACTTCCCAAACATGCACAAGAAAGTACTTTAATTGATGCTTCCAGGCCTCATTAAAAATATAAAAAAAATGTTC
>NZ_JTLF01000181.1:0-321 GCF_000798855.1 Enterobacter sp. ZOR0014
TTCCAATTGAAGAAGCTCTAGGTAAGAGGAAAAAACTGAATTTAGATATGGTTTACCTTGTGACCGATGTAGACGAAAGTAATAAAGCTACGTTAAAAAACTACTTTTGGGCAATGATTGAAAGTCTTGACGTTCCAAACGCAATAGCCAAAAAGACAAACTCTGGTATAATTAATTATTTAATTGACCCTAATAAAAATAATTTAATGAGTTATGGTTATTTCTTTGATTCAAGTATCTTTGCTGGAAAGGCTACGATTAATCGTAAAGCGGAAACTTCATCAGCTCATGATGTAGCAAAAAGGATATTTTCCAATGTTC
>NZ_JTLF01000301.1:0-401 GCF_000798855.1 Enterobacter sp. ZOR0014
GAACATTTATCTTTATTTTAACAGACGACACAACTAGAAGTATCGTATTGATTCAAAAGGCTCATAAAAGGGCAGATAAGGGCTTTAATGATATTGTGGCACAATTATATGAACAAGAGCTTAAAACGCAAGAGAAAGCAAAATATGAGCATATAAGGCAAGCTAAGGAGAAATCACTTGAAGAACAACGAATTAGTGAAAAAAATCAACGAAGAGTTGAAGCTGAAAAACAAGCCTAAGTTGACAGAATCGCAAGAGAACACGATGAGGAAACTTAACGATCTAATAATAGAGGAAGTCAACATGTTAGTGAAAAAGATGAAATGATACCGAACAAAGAAAGCCCCACAATTAAGTGAGGGCCTTTTTCGTATTATTTTTTAGCAATGATTGGTATGTTC
>NZ_JTLF01000002.1:0-564 GCF_000798855.1 Enterobacter sp. ZOR0014
TAAACATATTTTTTATCCGCCAAAGCATATGCGCAATATGTCCCATATCACATTTCGGACATACAGACACTATCCGCTCTTCCGGTAACGCAATAGCATAGACCTCGTAATGGTCATGCTGCCATTCAACAATCATGTTCACGTTATCACCAGCCTGAAGCCGTGTGACGCCCACCCAGCCGCGGAAGGGCTTGCCATTAATCATTCCCTGCACATATTCCGCCGAATCATTCGAAGATTCGCTTTCAGCCGTCATTACCGCACCGACTCCCGGACTCCCTGCAACTATCGCTCCAGCGGCGGCAACTCCACGCTGGCTATCTGATATCTTCGGCAACATACTGGTCCGATAGGCATCTGCATTAAAATACTCCCGAAAATATTCGCTGCGGAAAGACTGGAGACGCCCGCTAATTTTTTCCAGAGGACCATAAGGCGGCAAGACCGGCGGAGGGGGAAGCTCCCGCGTCCACGGCCTGCCGTTCATTACTTCAATCTCCTGCTTTGTACGCAGGTCCGCTAATTTCTCTGGCTCAACAAACCGGGAGCATACCTGCTGATTTT